>NZ_CP086063.1:3162500-3455339 GCF_020783315.1 Ferruginibacter lapsinanis
AATATCAATAGCCCAGTAGCTGGAAGAGGTATATTATTTCTTTGAGTAGTAGTCATTCTAGGAGCAAGCAATCCTTTCGATGTACTGCTTACGTCTAGCATTGCGCTTGTATCTGGCATAGCTCCATTGTCATTAATGGCTATATTTTGCCCATAACTATTTGATATAGTAAAAATTAGTAAAAGCGAAACGATAAGAACAAAATGTCTTTTCACTGTAAGGTGTATTAGGTATTAAGAATATTTTAGGTATAGTAGGGTATACCATATAATAACGTATTATTAATAAATATTATTGTAAAGATAAATAAAAACAATATAAAACCCCCTGAATGTGACTGTTTAATGCCACTTTCGAGGGGGTTAATTTGACTTAAATCAAACTTTGATTATACGATATGATTCCTTTTTCTATTGTTCCACAAATAATTTCTGTGTTGTTCTTGATTTATCCGGACTAATGATCTCTATTTGATAGGTACCGGCCGCAAGCGTTGTTGCTGGCTTAATTACCTGACTACTGTTTCCCTCATTATTTTGTAAACTATTATTGTATAGCACTTGTCCTAGATTATTGATCAATCTTACCTGATATGTTCCTGCTTTTTGATTACTAAACTGTATATTGATTGTGTTATTTTTTATAGGATTAGGATAAATGCTTATACTAGATGTATTTTTTTCAAGTGCCACTTTTACCACTGAGCTATATTTCATTTGTCCATTGGCGTCTACTATCTTTATCCTGTAAAAGTTATTCCCGGCAATGGCATTTTCATCGATCCAGTTATAGCTATTACTTGTATTATTTGTTCCATTCACATTTGTCACATCTACCTGGGTAAATGAAATACCATCCACAGATTTTTCTACTTCATATTTTACAATATTGATCTCATTTTCTACTTTCCATTCTACCTTTATTGTATTATTGGTTTGCAACGCTGCTTTTATATTACTTATGGTTACCGGTAAAACTGCCCCTGGTCTGAATACAATCTTAAATCTGTCCATTGCCTGTGAAGCCGCATCGCCATTGATATCAAAATCGTATGTTGTAGGAACATTTAAATGAACAAGAGTTGATGTCTTAAGATAACTATCTTCCAAAAAGCCCTGAAGTCCGGTTTGGGCTAAGTATGATGGAATAAATTCTAATCTGTATCTTCTTTGTGAGGTTCTCCAGGCTTTAAAGTATATAGTATCGTTTTGTGTCAACATACTTCTTCTTTCAACAGAAAAACTTAATCCATTTCTGATAAGTGTAAGGTTTTCATTTGTGTTTGAAGGTTTTGAGGCATCGTCCTGGTTTGTTTTAGAACTATATCTATCATCAAACTCAGTAACAACTCCATCAGCGATAACAGCTGTATCTGGTTGAAGCAAATACAAATTGCTACGTATAGAAGCTATTTTATTAGGAACAGATGGTCTGCCCATAATATTAGTATTTCCTACGCTGGTTTTACTGGTTTCCTCAAAAACTACGGATGCAGATGCTACATTACCATTTGTCACAACCATAAAAGCTTGTCCTGATTGAATTTCTTTTGTCATAGAACTAGCTCCGATAGACTTTGTAAAAACACCATCCCCATCTATATCATCCAACATTACCCATGATCCAACCGAGCCGATGGTAGGATCTAATACAAAAAAACGTTTTACTATATTATTTCTGGTAATATTATTGAAATCAATAGGTGACGCAAATGGATTACCTATTAATGTATATTTAGCCGAATCTTTTGCTGTAACAAAAGTTTGTGTGTGCGCCTGTAATTGTCCTATACTAGTAAGTGTGGTGGTATTACAAACCCCGCCGCTGTAATCAAAATTGTTATATACCCTGTCACCTCTAACAAACATAAAATAACCTGTATTATCAGCATTACCCGATGAACCGGATGAAACAGCTACTTTAGTATTTGATACATTTACAAAAGCTTGTGTATTGAAATTGAATGTCTTCATGGATACATTGTTCTGCGGACTGGCATCTAACCCATTTCCGCCTGCTCCTGTTGGGTTTGACCCAGTAACCCAGGTACCCTTACCCGCCTCATATACGCCCCCATTTTGCCATGTATTAAAAATGCTACCTGAACTTGTTACCGGTGCTGTCATCAAACGCCAGGCTCTTCTAGGTGGCATATATCTTTGTACCATTGCTTTTCCATAAATATTTGAATTTGCCGGCACCACATCAACCCTCGCTGTCAATGCTGCATCTGACAATAATGTCAAATTACTATCACAATATAAATGTCCAGAACTTACACTTAAAATATTACGAACCCTGCCCATTGATTTCAGAGCTGTTCCATAAGCAGATTTACTGGTAGTTAGATTATAAAAGGTAGTGGTGTTACTTCCTGATAAATAAGATTGAGTAGTATCTGCATAGCCACTAAACTTAACTGTACTTTGTGATTCTGAAAAATTCCCGTTGTTTATTAAAGCCGCATCTTTTATAACCAATGAAGGGGCTCCATTCATTACCATATAGCTTCTTGCACCAATAGTAAGACTTTGAGAAAAAATGGAATTGTTAACAAAAAGGAATGCGAAGAATAAACAGAGAAAGGTTTTGGTAAATTGTATTACCGAGACCGTCTGAAACCTTGGCAAAAAGATTGAGGGATAGCCATAGTACAGCTTTTTCATAAATAAGGGATTTTAAGGCTTTGTTTCAAGGGATCTTTGTGGATACCCTAATAATTCAAGTGATTTTAATATGTTTTATTGCTAAAACGAACTATCATCAAAACAATTAACGAGTTAAAACATGAATTATTGCCTGATATTATATAAAATCATATTTATGACATACTTAGAATACACTGAATTATAGCCATTTAACTCATTTTACAAGTTTTTCTTTTGTTGATCATAGGGCATAAATCAATTTATATTGTTAAAAACTGCAACAAAAAAAACTAAGTTTCTAACTAGAAAATCAGCAAAAAATCCAGTCTCAGTCATGTAAAATGAACACATTTACGCAATCGTTCCCAATTAAGTGCCTGATTCTTAGATTTTTCATATCAATTCCCCTATTTTTGTCAGCTAAATTTTAGATATATACATTATGGAAAATTTGATTTATGTAATACCAGCAATGGGTTTAGTGGGTCTTTTGTATACTTTTATTAAGTTCAATTGGGTATCTAAACAAGATGCCGGTAACGACCGTATGAAAGAGATCAGCAATTATATTGCTGAAGGTGCAATGGCTTTTTTGAAGGCAGAATATAAAATCCTTGCTTACTTTGTTGTTTTAGCTGCCTTATTATTAGGCATACTTGGTTATAGTAATGCTAACAGTCATTGGAGCATTGCATTAGCTTTTGTTTTAGGTGCTTTTTTTAGTGCATTTGCTGGTTTTATTGGTATGAAAGTAGCTACTAAGGCTAATGTACGTACAGCTCAAGCTGCACGTACCAGCTTAAGTAAAGCCTTAAACGTTTCATTTACAGGAGGTAGTGTAATGGGATTGGGAGTTGCAGGTTTAGCTGTTCTCGGTTTAGGAGGATTATTTATCATTCTTAAAATGGTATTTGCCCCGAATGCTGCTGTTAGCAGCCATGAAATGGAGCGTACTATTGAAATATTAACAGGTTTTTCTTTGGGTGCTGAGTCTATTGCTCTTTTTGCCCGTGTGGGTGGTGGTATTTATACCAAAGCTGCAGACGTAGGTGCTGACCTTGTAGGTAAAGTTGAAGCCGGTATACCTGAAGATGATCCTCGTAATCCAGCAACTATTGCAGATAATGTGGGTGATAATGTGGGTGATGTAGCAGGCATGGGAGCAGATTTATTCGGTTCTTATGTAGCAACTGTTTTAGCCACGATGGTTTTGGGAAGAGAAACAGATGCCCTTACTGATAATTTTCAAGGGATGTCTCCTATTTTGTTACCGATGCTGATTGCTTCTATGGGCATTTTATTTTCTATCATTGGTACTTTTTTCGTTCGTATTTCAGAATCGGTTGGCAACAGCACGGCTGCTGTACAAAAAGCACTGAACATGGGAAACTGGGGATCGATCGTTTTGACCGCTATTGCCTCCTACTTTTTGGTAAATTGGCTAATGCCGGAAACAATGACCTTACGTGGTCATGAATTCACTAAGATGGGGATTTTTGGAGCGATCATGGTTGGATTGGGTGTCGGAACATTAATGAGTATCATCACCGAATACTTTACAGCAATGGGTAAACGTCCTGTATTAAGTATTGTTCGTCAATCGGGAACAGGCCATGCTACAAATATCATCGGAGGACTTGCCATTGGTATGGAAAGTACTTTGTTACCAATTCTTGTATTGGCCGCTGGTATCTATGGATCATATGCTTGTGCAGGTTTATACGGTGTGGCAATTGCTGCTGCAGGTATGATGGCTACCACCGCTATGCAATTAGCCATCGATGCATTTGGCCCAATTGCTGATAATGCAGGTGGTATTGCAGAAATGAGTGAATTACCAAAAGACGTTCGTGAAAAAACAGATATTTTAGATGCCGTGGGTAACACTACAGCTGCTACAGGTAAAGGATTTGCTATTGCTTCTGCTGCACTTACTGCGCTTGCGCTGTTTGCAGCTTTTGTAGGTATAGCAGGTATCGATGGGATTGATATTTATCATGCGGATGTATTGGCTGGCTTATTTGTAGGCGGCATGATACCATTTATTTTCTCTTCATTAGCTATACGTGCCGTTGGTGAAGCTGCTATGGCAATGGTAGAAGAGGTTCGTCGTCAGTTTCGAACCATTCCTGGAATTATGGAAGGTACCGGAAAACCGGAATATGATAAATGTGTGGCTATCTCTACGCAAGCTTCTCTTAAAAAAATGATGTTACCTGGTGCTATTGCAATTTTATCTCCTATTATTATCGGGTTTGTTTTTGGCCCCGAAGTACTGGGTGGTTTTCTGGCAGGCGCTACCGTTAGTGGTGTACTGTTGGGAATGTTCCAGAATAATGCCGGCGGTGCTTGGGATAATGCTAAAAAAAGTTTTGAAAAGGGCGCTGATATAAATGGTACAATGTATTACAAAGGTGATGAACCACATAAAGCATCTGTAACAGGCGATACAGTGGGTGATCCATTTAAAGATACATCCGGGCCATCAATGAATATTTTGATCAAATTGATGAGTATAGTGTCATTAGTTATTGCACCTACCCTTGCAAAACTACATCACGATTCAATTGAAGCTAACCGAAAAGCTCAGATCGAAACGATGACAAAAATGAGTGCAGCTGAGCGTAATTAAGCAACATCTCAGATCTAAGAAAGCAAAGGTTGCAAATTGAAATAATTTAAAAAAAAAATTATTTCAATTTGCAACCATTGCAAACGCAAATGCGTCTATAGTAATACCTCTACAAAATTTTATTTCAAAAGATCAATATTGCAATGTCAATCAGTAATATATTATTGATTGAATTAAACTAGTCTAATCAGAACCATTATAACCAAAAAGTCCGGATGTTTCTACATCGGGGCTTTTTTATATCCACTATTTATAGTCCTACAATAGAATATTTTTCTTGATCACAAATAGTTTAGCGAACAAATCAAGAATGAACCTTTTGAAAAATTTTTAGTTTTTTTTATGAAATAATTTTTTACCTTCACGTACGAAATATATCGTACAATGACTACACTTAAAAATACCAGGCCCACTGAAGGTGAATTAGAAATACTACAAGTACTTTGGGATAAGAACACTGCCTCTGTGAGAGAAGTACATGAGGAATTACTAAAAGGGAAAGAAGCCGGCTATACCACCACCCTCAAATTGATGCAGATCATGTTTGAAAAAGGGTTGGTTAGTAGAGATAGCAGCAGCAAAGTCCATATATATAAACCTTTAGTAAGTAGAGAGAAAACCCAATCGCTATTTTTAAATAAGATGATAGATTCTTTGTTTGCCGGTTCTTCTGCTCAATTAGTAATGCAGGCACTTGGCAACCACAAAGCTTCCAAAGAGGAGTTGGATGAAATAAGAAATTATCTCAACAGCATAAAATAGAATCAGCATATGCTTACTGCTTTTTTTGAGAACGCATATTTTTTACAATCCCTTGGATGGGCTATAATGAATAGTTTCTGGCAAGTAGGTTTATTATGGTTGGTTTATCAACTCATTGTTGGAGCAAAACCAAACGCTCCTGCCGTTTTCAAACACAATCTGGCTTTTACTTTACTCATACTTTCTTCTATTTGGTTTGTCAGTACGATTCTGCGATCTTATCAACATATCAAACATTCCGCTATCGCTTTTTTCTCTCTATCAGTTACACCCGATATACTTTCAACTATTAATGCGGCACTACCCTTGCTGGCTGTAGTGTATGTATTATTCCTGTTCTTTTATTTGATCAAATTTTCAGGGATAGTTTTCAAAACCGCAAAATTGAAAAACAATGACTTGACAAAACCTGATATTGATATAAGACTGTTTGTAAACAACACTGTTTTACATTTAGGTATAAAAAAGAAAGTAGATGTATGGATATCAAAAAATGTTGATGTTCCATCTGTGATCGGCTTTTTTAAACCGGTCATATTATTACCCGTTGCCGCTATAACACAACTCAGCACTCAACAAACAGAGGCAATCCTGCTGCACGAATTGGCGCATATCAAAAGAGATGATTTTTTATTGAACATATTACAAACAGTTGCAAAGTTGATGTTATTCTTTAATCCTTTTGCAACTTTATTATGCAGAGAAATAGAAAATGAAAGAGAAAACTGCTGCGATGACTGGGTGCTTAATTATCAATACAACAGGGAAACATATGCCAACGCATTATTGCAAATAGAAATACACAGACAGCAAAAAACCTTATTGGCATTGGCTGCCACGAATGGTAAAAAACAATTGCTCAATAGAATTAAAAGACTGTTTGCTTCCGAACCCTATACTTTTTTAAACGAAATTCAAAAGGTAAAAATTATTACAGTTGTTTTAATTGCAACTTTTGCTATTATATCGCTTATCCCAATAAAACCGTTGACAAATAATGCTGCAATCTTTACAGATAGCAAGAAAATTTATGCTGCTGCAAAGGTTCACCCTATTACCCCAAAAAGCACACCATTTGTTCATCCAACTATTGCGAAAACAAGAAAAAACGTAACCCTAAAAAACAATGCTACTCCTAAATCTGTCAATATAATAGATACTAAAGAGGAAGACTTCCCTATTGCTCTCATCAATGAAGATTTGTTTAAAAATAAGCCATCGAACTTTTCTATTCTTCCTGTATCTGAAAAAAATGAATTAACTACACCTAAATATTTTGTAAGAATAGAAGACCAAAGTTCGGGTGAAAAAAATAATAATACTTACTATTTTCAATTATCGAAAGACAGTGGCAAAGCTGCAATCAAACCAATTATATTTATTAATCAACCTGTAAAAAATAAAGCCGCTGCAAAAAAATTGCCCGACACATCATCTATGCCGGGCAAAAGAGTTACCACTTAATATAATACTATCTTAATTTATTAATTGGTTGTGTTACTGTTACACCATTTTTGTCGATGAATTTGATATACAGCACTCCTGCATTATATGTTGAAATATCAAAGTCAAATTGATTTTTTCCTGCTTTCAACAATTTTTCGGTTATTGCCAATTTTCTTCCCACACCATCTGTAATAATAAACTTGCCATTACCATTCTCCGCATTGGTTACTGATACAGTGATATTATTTTTTGCAGGATTAGGCCTGACTGACAAACTAAATGTAGCGGAAGAATTGTTGATCTTTCTTATTTCACTCAATTCATAGGTGCCGTCTTTATTCACTGTTTTGATCTTATAATAGTTGATGCCGTCGGGCATTGCATTATCTGCAAAAGTATATATATACCCATTTCGATTATGGGATGCAGTTAGTTTCCCTATATTTTGATATGTAATTCCGTCACTGCTGCGTAACATTTCGAAATGATCAGTTTTTTGCTCATTAACAGTGATCCATCTCAAAGCGTTATATCCTGTCATTTTCAATACTTCAAAACTTCCCATTGTTACAGGCAGCACCCCTATCCCTAAAAATCTCATACTCCAGTTACAAGATTCATCAGTACAATTTACCTGATCAACTGCTATATAATAATCTGTATTCAGCAACAGATCTCCAAAAGTCAAATTATCAGTTGATGTAACAACCGTTTGACAATTTGAAGGAGTAACAGCAGCTGCAGTATTACAATCTGTAAGTACAGATACCCTGATCCCATTCGGACAAGAGCTCAACCCATCTCCAGAATTTCCCCCGTCAAAATCAATACTCAATGTTCTGTCTACAGCCACTGCAGAAGTATGTATCTTATAAAATATGGATCTGCATGCCGGTGTTCCGCAATAAGTTGCTTCGCCAATACTCTTGCCGGTACATTCGTTTGTATACCCAGTGGCTGCTCCAGCGCTTGCGTTGGCAGTTAAAGGCAGTCCGGTACTGCATGAGTTATTGGTTGGAGCAGGCTCCGGAGCGGTATAGCTGGTACAAAGCTTACACCCTGGATTTGCAGAAAAACTTGCTGTAAAAGTATGAAAGACTCCATCCGCAGTTAAACCTGTAATGGTTCCTGTCAATGGCGAGGTAAATGGAGCAGTTAGCACTGTGCTATGCCCCTCTCCATCTGTTATGGTTAATGTTCCTGAAACCGGCGCATTCGTAAAACTAACGCTATAGTCCACACTATATATATTATTGTTACAATCTCCTTTTGGAGCAACAACCAGTTCATTTACTAAACATGGACATTCGATACCTGCAGTGTTACCGGTATTATTTGTGATATTAATTGTAGCAGGTAAATTTTCATAATTAGTTACCAGTACCAGGTAATACTGGCCAGCCACTGCTGAATTTATCGAAACATTCCCTCCGTTAGTTTCCGCATAGTTGCATCTGAGAGGAGTGCCCAAAGCGGCTCCGCAAGGAAATCCATTGCTGCCTGCACCTCCTGTGCCGCATGTAGGCGTGCTTGGAGTAAGCCCTGTAAAAGGCCCCCATATTGCAAAATCTACATCCTGATCTGGCACACTTTTAATATTCCAACGGATATTTCCATTAGATGTTATTTTGATCCAATGATATTCCGGATTGGGAGCACTTAATAAACAATCGTAATCAGCATCGGTGCCAGCCCCATCTTCAGGCTGATCTACCCCAGCCGAAAAAGAAAAAGGAGCACAAATTTGCGTGGCAGTTGCACAGGTCGAAGCTGGTGGGGCTCCAGGCGTTTTAAATTGCAGTGTATTCCTGCAGGAATTATTCCCTACATCTTCGGCATTTAGCGGAATTACAAACCATTCATATATAGTTGAGTAGCTTAACTCCCCTCCTAAAATAACACTATTGCCAGCTACACTACCCAGATTGACAAATCCCCCTCCATTGGTCACATCTCTTACATATAAAGCGTACCCGGTGGCATCAGCCACAGATGTCCAGGTTAACGTTGCAGGAAAAGTAATCAAACTGTTATTTACCGGAGATATCGGAGTGGGGCATCCAATCGGTGCAGCACTTGTTGCATTCACACATAATTCATAATCCCGGGTGGCATCTTGCGTATAATCAGCTTCACGCCACATTCTTAAATATACCACAGTACCTGGAGTTAAGGGCCCCACACCGGTAAAAACAGGTATTCCTCCATCAATGGTACATTGACTGCTATTGGTTATTTCTCTAAAGGTCGCTCCAGAGCATGTGGCAGATGATGAAGTATACATTACCCAATCAAAATAAGTGCTATTAGAGTTTACAGTTAGATCGACACTAAAATAACCCGAACCCGGTACAACGATCTTATACCACCAATCCCTGGTTGTTGCTCCAAAAAGATTACAATCTACAGTAGGTAATATAACACCAGAAGATGCTGAAGTTGAGTTTGTAAACTCAGTACCGACCCCATTATTAATAGTAGCCGTAACAATACTTGCGCATGATGATCCAATTGGATTCACAGTAATCTCCGGGGCATTACAAGGTTCATCTGAGCCGTTTTGTGCAAAGATTGATACAGATAAAAGGATGAACTGCAACAGCAAGGTTGCTTTTATTATTCTCGACATAAAAGTAGTTTAGATAAATTAATTATAAACCGCTAGCCGTTATCTCTGCATCGGAAAATTCAAAATTCTTTTTGAGGATCTGGCGTATATATACCGTAGGTGCAGATAATTTTATTTGTCCAGTTTTACTGCTGTAACTGAAGGCCAGAATATTGGGGGCACTTCTAAAATCCGCATTGATCTGTGTAGACGTTTTTTTGCGCCAGAGCTGGAGCAATTCCTTGTTATATAAACTAACCGAAGTTTTCTCGGTTGCCTTTGAAATAACCACAATAGAACGCTTACTCCTTTTCTGAGTATCAGACTTATAATATAATGTCTGCAACTTTTGGGCTGACAGGAATTTGACCGAAAAGAGTAAAATGAATAAAGTAATTTTTTTTATCATATAATAATTTTTAAAGAATTCTCTAATTGAAAATTTCATTAAATAAAACATCCGGTTTAAGAATATACCATCATCCTCAATTTACTTTATTTGAACTAGCCGTCAAAATATACCGAAAGCAATTTTTAAAACTTCGCTAAATATCCATAAATATTAAATATTTTAACTATCTGTTTCACTCCAAAAAAATTCAACAAAAGCTGAGAACAAAAAACAAAGCTGCCATTATTACCGATTATTTTAAAAATTGAAATATTTGAAAACAATCGGAATTCCCGAAGATTTTTGCATGGTGAGCACAAGTATCCAAAATAATTTACCAGGCCTAAAAACGCCTTTTTAACTTTCCGGATATAATAATTAATGATAATAAGCATTTTTATATAAAATAAAATTGAATATGAAAATTGTATTTTATTGTATATCATTTATTTAAAACAATTTTGTTTAAAATAAATTTCACTGAAGTTTTTCTGTCACATATCGATTAATTAGTAAAAAATTCGTGTGCTAATTTCTAAATTATAATTTCAACAAATAGTATTTAATTCATTTTATATTAATAAATTACAATAATATTTATACACTAAATAAATGAGTACTTATATTTTTACCGAGGAGAAATCATTTATTACAGAATTACTAAATTGATTAGGATACTTTTTTACAAAATAGATATGTTTTTTAGTTTGGTCATCCTGCCCTAACTTGCACCCTACTAACCAACAAAATGATTATGCGATCACCAGGAAGTTTTTACCTATTGTTTATATCCTTACTGACAATAATGCTGATTTCATGTAGTACTCCGAAGAGTCTTGAGTACCGGGATTTTAAAAACTTCTCTATCGAAAAAGTAGGCCTTGGCTCCTCTGCAATAAAGATGGACCTGGTGTATTACAACCCCAACAGATTCGGTTTACAACTCATGCGGACAGACCTTGACGTTTATGTGGATTCGACATATTTAGGGCATACTACCCAGGAATACCAAATAACCCTACCTCGCCAAAGGGAGTTTACAATACCTATTAAAATGGATATTGATATGAGAAATATTTTCAAAAATTTGCTGAATACGGCATTTAGTAAAGAAATAAATTTAAAAATATCCGGTTCTGTAAAAGTTGGAAAAATGAATGTTTTTAAAACTTTCCCGATAGATTATACCGGAAAGCAGCAGTTAAGTTTGTTCCAATAAAAAACCGCCGGAGAAATTCCGACGGTTGCAATCTTAAAATTTTGATTTCTATCCCCATGTAGAAGGAGCATTTCTCCACTCTAACAATGTGTTCAATTGTTCAGCCGAAACGATCCCTTTCTCTACGGCCAGATCAATTAAAGTAGCATAATTTGTCAACGATCTATACTCTACCCCGGCTGCCGCAAAAGCCTTATCCGCCACTTCAAATCCATAGGTAAAAATTGATACCATGCCTACTACTTCCACCCCGGCTTTACGTAATACTTCCACTACCTCTAAGCTACTTTTTCCGGTAGAGATCAGGTCTTCTATCACCACCACTTTTTGTCCTTTTTCATAAAAACCTTCGATCTGGTTCGATAAGCCATGCTCTTTGGGCTTAGGTCGAACATATATATAAGGCAGTTTTAGCTGATCAGACGCCATGGCTCCCCACGCTATACCAGCAGTGGCTACTCCGGCAAGCATCTCCGCATCCGGAAATTTTTCAAATATCACATTACACATCTCACTTTTTATAAACTCTCTGATATATGGGAATGATAATACCTTTCGGTTATCGCAATAAATAGGACTTTTCCATCCGCTTGCCCATGTAAAAGGTTGTTGTGGACTTAATTTTATTGCATTAATTTGTAGGAGTTTTTCAGCTACAGCTTTTTCGTTTGTCATGGCTGCAAAATTAAATAAAGCGGCAGGCTACAAGTCATAAGTGGAAAGTTTGTTCAAATTATTATACTTCTTGTAGCTTGCAGCATATAACCCTACGCTCATTTATTATGTATATCAAGATCTATTTTAACGATAAGCCCGTTTTCCTGTGCGACGAGATCAATGCTGAACTGAAGGAAATACTGCATCACCCCGATGCTGTTTTGGTTGATGAAATATCTAGCAATGCGATCAATGCATTATTACATGAAATAAAAAAAGATGAATTTCATGCAGGCGTATTGTTTCATGAAGACCTGCAGGCCCTAAAGAAATCGTTCTTCAAGCATTTTACATTGATAGAAGCAGCCGGGGGGATTGTACAGAATGCACGAAAAGAATTGTTGTTCATTTACCGGCTGGATAAATGGGATTTGCCGAAAGGGAAAATGGAGGCAGGTGAAAGTGCTGAAGAATGCGCTGTAAGAGAAGTAGAGGAAGAGACAGGCGTAAAAAACATTCATCTTAAAAATAAACTGGGAGAAACTTACCATACCTATAACGCCTATGGCAAACATTATCTTAAAATAACACATTGGTTCTTTATGACATGTCCCAACGGACAAATATTAGTTCCTCAGACTGAAGAAGATATTGTAGATATTAAATGGATAAACACCGTAAATATCGGAGAGCTAATGGAAAACACCTACCCATCGATACGAGATGTAGTCAGTATTTATTCAGCAATTGGTAAATAATAAATTAAAAAGCCTTTTTCAACACAGCTACCGTAAGCCTTGTAGCACAGATCAGTTTTTCTGCATCGTCGTATATCTTAACATCCCACACATGGGTATTGGTACCTAAATGTAAAGGGGTGGCTATACCTGTAACAAACCCTTGTCTGGCACTACGTATATGATTGGCATTGATCTCCAGTCCTACACAACTGAATTTATTGGCATCCACAACCAGGTGCGATGCTATACTTCCTACTGTTTCGGATAAAGTGCAGCTAGCTCCACCATGCAACAATCCGTAAGGCTGTTTGGTGCGATGATCCACCGGCATTTTCATCTTTAAAAAATCATCCCCAAGCGCTACCCATTCCATGCCCAGATGTTCGGCCATAGTACCTTCCAATACTACAGACAGATCTTCCAATTTGAGGTGTTTGTTGAACCAGATTGACATGCTATTTCTTTTTTATAGATTGATTAACTACGTCCGGCAAAAATTGCGATACATCGCCGCCATTCTTGTATACATCACGAACAAGTGTAGACGCAACTGAAGTAAACTGAGGCAAGCAGGTAAGAAAAACTGTTTCGATATTCCCCTCAATGCTCCGGTTCATATCAGCGATCGCTTTTTCGTATTCAAAATCATTTACATAACGGATACCTCTTAAAATAAACTTAGCGCCAACTTGTTTACAGCAACTCACTGTTAATCCATCATACAAAACAGCATCTACTTTAGGTTCATCTTTGTAAATATCTTTTACCCATTGCAAGCGTTGTTCTTCGCTGAACATGGGTACTTTATTTACATTACGGCCTATACCGATCACCAGTTTATCAAATAAAGGCAATGCCCTGTTGATAATATCTATATGCCCTAAGGTAACAGGATCGAAAGTTCCGGGAAATAAGCAAATTCTTGTCATAGTTGATAATTGATAAATAATAATTGATAATTTTTCAGAAGGATAGTTTATTTATCATTCTAAACAACTTAATAATTGATATGGGAATAATACAATAATTTACAGTATTATCAACTATCCATAAAACTTAGTTCTTGTTTCCTGCCAACAGATACAACACCGCCATCCTTACCGCAACGCCATTTTCTACCTGTTGTAAAATGATGGACTGATTGCTGTCTGCCACATCACTATCAATTTCTACCCCCCGATTGATTGGGCCCGGATGCATGATAACAATTTCTCTGCCTACCTCCTCCAACAATTTTTTACTTACGCCGTAGGCTAAATTATATTCTCTTAAGGAAGAAAACAATACCTGATTTTGGCGCTCCAGCTGAATACGCAATACATTGGCTACATCACACCATTGCAATGCTTTCTTTAAATTATATTCTACCCTCACATTCAATGCTTCGCTGATATATTTAGGGATAAGCGTGGGAGGACCGGCCACCATTACTTCGGCTCCCATCTTCTTTAATAAATAAATATTACTAAGTGCAACTCTTGAATGCATGATATCTCCAATCAACACCACCTTCTTTCCTTGCAGTGTTCCTAATTTTTCCTGTATGGAAAATGCATCGAGTAAAGCCTGCGTTGGATGTTCGTTGATACCATCTCCTGCATTTACAATAGCAGCCGGGATATGTTTGGCCAAAAAATGTGGAGCACCGCTGGCACTATGTCTCATTACTACCATATCTACTTTCATAGATAAAATATTATTCACTGTATCCAGTAAAGTTTCTCCTTTTGCTGCAGAAGATCCGGAAACGGTAAAATTAACGGTATCAGCACTCAAACGCTTTTCTGCCAACTCAAAAGAAATTCTTGTACGGGTACTGTTTTCATAAAACAGATTGACAATAGTAACCTCACGTAATGAAGGAACTTTTTTAACCGGACGTTGTAAAACTTCTTTAAATTGAGTGGCGGTTGATAAAATAAGAGAGATATCCTGAGGAGTAAGGTCTTTAATGCCTAGTAGATGTTTAGTAGATAGTTGCATTAAAAAGCGAAGTTATAGTAAATTATTCACTTAACAGAACAACATGTTTATTTCCTGCAGGATCTTTTATTAATTTTATTTTTTCTGATCTGTTTGTTTCAATAGTAACCCCTGTATAATCTGCCTGAATAGGAAATTGCCGGTGTTCTTTTCTATCTACCAAAACACACAATTCAATCTTTTCAGGCCTCCCCAGATCTATTAAAGCATCCAGTGCAGCCTTAATGGTTCTGCCTGTAAACAACACATCATCAATGAGTATCACCTTTTTATCTTCGATAGAAAAAGGAATATGCATAACATCAGGAGCTAATATTTCCTTCCTGATATCATCCCTGTAAAAAGTAATATCCAGTTGTCCGTAATGCAGTGGTAAACCAGGTTGCAGCTTTTTCAACGCAGCAACAATATCATCTGCCAACATTACTCCTCCTTGCTGTATGCCGATCAATACGACATCAGTAATATTGGGGTGGTTTTGCAATAATAATCCGGCTAATTTGTCTACCTGCGATTGTAATTCAGAATGTGATAATATTTTTTTCACTTAATAAAAATAACATGTGTTTGCCAAAGATAGTATTTTTGAGTTTCAAGATGCAGGGAGTTTGCAACTATTATGTAGCTGCAAAGTAAAAAATAAGCAATAAAACTATTACCAAATAGCAAATTTGTTAGAAAATCACATCCGATTAACAAAATATGTAAAATATTTTACAGATATTTATCCCTATTTTTATTTTTCCCGGTATTATATTTTGTAAATTTATAAGGATCGTCCAAATTAAATTCATGAAAAACAATTTCACTACACTTATTACAGTCTTATTTTTTTCACTTTGCTCGGTTCATGTAACTGCACAAAATGTTTTTTTTAAAGATATTCCTGAAGTTGCTTTCAGGGGTGATTCTTTACAAAAAAGAGTCATTAAACCATTTAAGTACAGAACCATTTCTTTAGATACTGTATCATTTAAACAATTTTTAAAAACTATTCCATCTGAAAATGCTTATTTAAACAATAAGATGAATTCAGTGATCATTCATATTCCTTTACCAAATGGAGAGGTATCAAGATTCCGTATTTGGGAAAGTTCGATCATGGAGCCGGCATTAGCAGCCCAATTTCCACAAATTAAAACATACGCCGGGCAGGGAATTGATGACCCTACTGCAACCATCAGATTGGATTGGACAGAATTCGGTTTTCATGCAATGATCCTCTCTCCTGTTACCACTTCTTTCTTTATAGATAATTACACTCAAGGGAATAAAACCAACTATATCTCTTACTTCAAAAAGGATTTTATAAAAACTGACAAGTTCATCGAATATAGTTTACCTGATAGTATCAGAAAGAAACATATACTTGCCCGGCCGCAACAAATTTTAGCCAAACAATGTATAGGCACTCAGTTACGTACCTATCGATTAGCAGTAGCCTGCACAGGCGAATATGCAAAGGCTGCAACCGGAAAGACTTCTCCTACTGTAGCAGAGGCATTATCGGCCATTACTACCACTGTTAACAGAGTGGTTGGCGTATATGAAAAAGAACTTTCAATAAGAATGATATTGGTTGCCAACGAATCAAGTATTGTGTATACGAATCCTTCAACAGATCCTTTTAATGGGAATAATAATGCGAATACATTAATTAATGAAAGCCAAACGGTAATTGACGCCAATATCGGCAATGCCAATTATGATGTGGGACATACATTCAGCACCGGTGGTGGCGGCGTGTCTTTATTAGGCGTGGTTTGTATTACCGGAGATAAAGCAAGTAGTATCACAGGTAGCCCGTCACCTGTTGGTGATCCTTATGACATTGATTATGTATCACACGAAGTAGGGCATGCATTTGGTGCCGACCATCCTTTTAACTCTACATTAGGTTCATGCGATGGTAATGGCAGCAACACAACCAATGCAGAACCTGGTAGTGGCAGTACTATTATGGCTTATGCAGGTATTTGTGACACCGATGATCTGCAGCCACATAGTGATCCGCAGTTTCATGCCGTTAGTTTGGATCAGATTGCCACTTACACAATCAATCAACAAGGAAATAACTGTGCAGTTAAAACCAATACCGGCAATACGCCACCTGTGGTAAGTGCCGGCGCCAGCTATACTATACCTAAATTAACCCCATTTGTATTAACAGGAAGCGCAACAGATGCTGATGGTGATGCATTGACATATAGCTGGGAGCAAACTGATGTTGGCGGAACATTTGGCGCTTGGAATGTTCAACCAACAGCACCTTCAACCGGCACTATCAATGTACCGCTTTTCCGTTCATTTGCACCTGTAACAACTCCTACAAGATATTTTCCAAAGCTATCGGATGTTATTAATAATACTACCACTATTGGAGAAGTAATGCCTGCTGTTGGACGTACACTTCATTTCAGACTAACGGCAAGGGATAACCGTGCCGGTGGAGGTGGTGTTTGTTTTGGTGAGATAACAACTACAGTTAGTTCAACAGCCGGACCATTTATTGTTACCTATCCCGATGTAACGGGAATTACCTGGGATGGCGGCAGTAGCAAAACAATCACCTGGAATACAGCCAGTACCAATCTATCACCTATAAGTTGTGCTAATGTAAGTATTCAATTATCTACCGATGGTGGACTTACTTACCCTACAGTAATTCTTGCCAGTACACCAAATGATGGCTCAGAAACAATCACGGTACCAAATATTGTTACATCTCAGGGACGTATCAGAATAGTGGCAGTAGGCAATATATTCTACGACATCTCTAATAATAATTTCAGTATTACAGTCCCAGTTCCTACATTTACTTTTAAAAATACTGATACAGCAAAACTATGTGGCACTGGCGATGCATCAGTAAAATTGGTCACTAATTCATTAGCAGGATATACAACACCGATCAATCTATCGGTAACGGATAACCCTTCCGGCACAACTGTAAGTTTTAGCACCAACCCGGTAACTCCTGGCGATAGTACGATTGTAACCTTGAATAATGCCGGATCATTAGCTCCTGGAATTTATAATATAACTGTAACCGGAGTATCAGGATCAATCACAAAAACACAGGTACTTACATTTGTGATCGGCATATCACCAACAACTTTAACCACTCCGGCAGATCTTTCAATAGGGCAACTGACCAATACTACATTTAATTGGGTTGCTTCCAACACCGCAGCCTCATATACATTGGAAGTATCTATCTCTAATACTTTTGCCAGTTTAGTACAATCAATAACAGGTATTACCACCAATAGTTATACGCTAACAACACCTTTAGCAGAAAACACTATCTATTACTGGAGAGTATATGTTGTAAATGCTTGCGGCACAAGTGCAGCATCACCTCAATTTTTATTTAAAACAGGAGTTGGAGGCTGTACTACTTTTATGAGTACGAATGTACCAAGAACTATTTCCAGCACAAGCACGCCTAATGTAGCTTCTTTATTAAACATACCAACCGCAAGTGGTGTAACAATTACTGACGTGAATGTAGTAAGTTTGGCGGGTACGCACACTTATATACCCGATCTTACCTTTATACTATCCAGAACATCACCTGCTACTTCTGTAACATTATTCGATCAGATATGTGGCAATAATGCTGTACAGAATTTCAACCTGAATCTGGATGATCAGTCGGCAAACAAAACATTCCCTTGTCCGCCGGTAGGTAATATTACCGTGGCACCTGCTAATCCGTTAGCTGCTTTCAACGGGCAAAATAGCGGCGGAAGATGGACACTTACTGTAAAAGATAATGCGGTAGGTGATGGTGGTTCGCTTACAAGCTGGGGATTACAAATTTGCTCTTTGACCTCAACTCCGTTGGATCTTACCTATACTTTTACCGGCAACGGAAATTGGGATATACCATCCAACTGGCTGAACAGTTCTGTACCTCCTGCCACGTTAATTACGGGCAGTACGATCATTATTGATCCGGTTGTTGACGGAGAATGTTACTTAAATATTCCTTATACCGTTGCGCCGGGATCAACCCTTACTGTTATGCCTGATAAGAAATTTGTTGTTCCTGATAATTTTTCTATTCAGCAGAATTAAAATATCTGACAATAAAAAAAAATCCGAAGCTAATTACTTCGGATTTTTTATTGTGCTCAAGCTATTTATTTTAAGGCGACCAACTTTTAAAGAAGGTTCCCTATACTTATTTTTCCTGCAAGAAAGGATAACGGTAATCTCTAACCGGAGTCAATACTTCTTTGACAGTACGGGCACTTAACCAACGGTATAAGTTTAAGATACTGCCCGCCTTATCATTGGTGCCACTTGCTCTTGCTCCACCAAATGGTTGCTGACCAACCACTGCTCCTGTAGGCTTATCGTTGATATAAAAATTACCGGCACTATTACGAAGTTTATTTGTAGCTGTTTCTACTGCATATCTATCCTGTGCAATGATAGCACCTGTTAATGCATAGGCCGATGTATTGTCAACGATCTTTAAAATATCATCAAACTTATTTTCATCATATACATATACTGTTAGTACCGGACCAAATATCTCCTCGCACATAGTTACGTAATACGGATCTGTGGTTTCAATTACCGTTGGTTCGATAAAGAAACCTTCTGTTTTATCGCACTTACCTCCCACTAAAATTTTTGACTTACTATCTCGTTTTCTGGCGCCTTTAATATAGCCTTCTATTTTATCAAAACTCTTTTCATCGATCACCGCATTTACAAAATTGGTAAAGTTCTCTACTGTACCTACAGTCATCGTTTTAACTTCTGCAACCAGTTTCTTTTTTATTTCTATTGCCAGATTAGAAGGAATATAAGCACGGGAAGCTGCACTACATTTTTGCCCCTGGTATTCAAACGCTCCTCTTGCCAATGCAGCAACAGCCACATCAGCATCAGCAGATTTATGTATCAACACAAAATCCTTTCCACCTGTTTCTCCTACAATACGTGGGTAAGATTTATAGGCACTCATATTTTGCCCAATCGTCTTCCACATATAATTAAACACTCCGGTACTACCGGTAAAGTGTACCCCGGCAAATTCAGGATGAGCAAAAACCACTTCTCCCAACACAGGCCCATCAACATGCACCATATTAATGACACCGTCTGGCAAGCCTGCTTCCTGTAGGATACGCATGAACAATTGTGCAGAATATATCTGCGTATGTGCCGGCTTCCACACTACCACATTGCCGCACATAGCAGCACTGGTAGGCAGATTACCTCCTATTGCTGTAAAATTAAATGGAGTAACTGCCAATACAAATCCCTCCAGTGGACGGTACTCCACCCTGTTTTGTACACCAGCAACACTCAACGGTTGCTGACGATATATCTCACTTAGATAATGAACATTGAATCGTAAAAAATCTATTAACTCACAGGCAGAATCTATCTCTGCCTGATAGGCATTTTTACTTTGACCGAGCATGGTAGCGGCCACCATTTGAAAGCGGTATTTTGTTGCCAACAGATCTGCTGCTTTTAAAAATATATTCGCTCTGTTCTCCCAGCTAAGATTAGCCCATTTATCTTTTGCTTTTAATGCTGCGGCAATCGCTTTCCTTACATGAGTTGCATCCCCCTCACTATAATGCCCCAGTACAAATTTTCTTTCATGCGGTGGATGCATGGATACTTTATTCTCCGTTCGCACTTCTGCATTACCAATATACATTGGCACATCCAGTTTAGTAGCTTTTAATTCTTTGATGGCTGCTTTAAGCGCTGCTTTTTCCTTGGTGCCGGGTGCATAACTCAGCACAGGCTCGTTAGCAGGCAAGGGGTAATAAAAATCTCCAAAATGCATAAGAGTAAATTTAGTCTATGAAGTTACTAAATCAATTTGATGATTTGGAGATTTGGAGATTTGGAGATTTGAAGATTACATTTGAAAATAGAACTGTTTTCTATTCCTAATTATCAAGTACTCACATTAGCTCCCCCATTATTAAATCACCAAATCTTCAAATTATCAAATTACTCCGTCTCTTTCTCACTCATCAAATAAGCCTTGATAAAACCATCCAGCTCGCCATCCATTACGGGGCCTACATTACCAACTTCATAATCGGTACGATGATCTTTGATCATTTTATACGGATGAAAAACATACGAACGTATCTGGCTTCCCCACTCGATCTTTTTCTTCTTGCTGTTATTAGCATCTTTCAATTCATTGCGCTTCTGCAATTCAATTTCATACAAACGGCTTTTCAACATTTGCATCGCTAACTCACGGTTACCCAACTGACTTCTATCCTGCTGACAAACCACCACAATACCTGTAGGAATATGCGTTAATTGCACTTTTGTTTCCACCTTATTTACATTCTGTCCGCCGGCTCCTCCGCTTCGTGAAGTTTCCATTTTTACATCTGCCGGATTTATCTCGATAGTGATCGTATCATCTACCAGCGGATATACATTTACCGATACAAATGAAGTATGTCTTCTTGCATTACTATCAAACGGAGAGATGCGTACCAGGCGATGCACACCTGTTTCGGATTTTAAAAACCCGTAAGCAAACGGACCTTCAAACTTATATGTACATGTTTTTATTCCGGCACCATCGCCCCACTGCCAATCCATTTCGGTTACTGTCCAGCCTTGCTTTTCGCCATACATGCGATACATACGTGCCAGCATTTCTGCCCAGTCCTGGCTCTCGGTGCCACCTGCTCCACTGTTGATCTGCATGATCGCCGTCAGCTCATCTTCAGGTTCATTGAGCGTACTTTTAAATTCTGCTTCTTCCACTTTTTCTACCGCAGCATCGTATGCTTTTTTAACTTCTTCTTCGGTAGCTTCTCCTTCTTTCCAAAACTCAAAGAGCACAGCAAAATCCTCCACTGCCGTATCTACAGCGTGGTACATTTCTACCCAATACTCATTAACTTTTGTTCCTTTTAAAATGGCGGTGGCCCGGGTATTATCATCCCAAAAGCCCGGCGACAAAGAGAGTTGTTTGTCGTTTTCTATCTTAGCCTCTCTGTTAGTGACGTCAAAGAAACCTCCCCAAAACCAGTACACGGTCTCTTATATCCTTTAATTGTTCTGTTGTCATAATGCCGCAAAGATAAGTAATTTGATAAATTGATGATTTGATAATGAGTCAATACGAAGAGCTGCTATCATTACCCAATCATCAAATTTGCAGATCGTTTAATTGATTTTTTTTTTAGTTCCGATAGCTATCGGGATACTCCTATTCAACTTCAGTGGCATCACACTCTTGTACGATATATCATTATTGAGCAACAGAATCGCTACAGAAAAAAATCATTGCATACCAGTATGCAACCTTTATTTGGATTTTTTCATCTATGGAAAAAATCCGCTAGCAATGAGATTTATCCAACACTACCTGTTCATGCTGATCTTATTTTTTTCGCAAACGGCTCTCTCTCAAAATTATGCACCCTGGCAACATCCCGTCATTAAAGCAGCAGATCAACACACTCCCGGATTCCTTGCACTTCATCACGCTACGGATGATGATCATTATATCCCACTTGCAATATTTGATACCCAAAAACAGCAACTATATTATGTCACCACTTTCGGAAAGATATTCGATTCCATTGCTGTTGGCCCCAAACTGGCAGAACAAATTGTCCTCAAAAATGTAGATGTATTTGATTATTTCTCCCGGCTGTTTACGATGGATTGCCTGGAGGAGATACATGCAATGAGGACACTTGTAACAATTCATGCCAACGACCTGAAAAAATACCTGCCCCAAAATTCTTTTATAAATTATACACCCCTGCTATCAGCTCCCGGTTCATCAGATAAACTATCCCTGCTTGATAATTATGAAAGATCGATCTGGCAGCAGTGCATCTTAATGAACACAATACTCTATCAACCGGTAAATATCTATGAAAAAAAAGATAGCCTGAAAAACTATGAGCAGTCCAAATTAAAACTGCAGCGGGAAAACAACGGTAATGCTGTTCAATATGTGGGATATATCAATAACAATTCAATACTCTCGAAAGCTGTTTTAAATATGACAACAGCCACTGTTTATATGTACGATAAAAAAAATATCGTTGCAGACAGCTTCAAAATAAAACCAGCAAGATTGCATGAAATAGATCCGGAAAAAGCTGACTTGTTTGCCATATACCGCAGCTGGCTGCAATGGCAATTAGCATACACCTGTACCTTTTTGCAAAAGCAGGCGGCTACCAATAAAAGAAAAACAGCAGCCGCAGATATGAGCAGCAAGCTGGTAAGGCCGGCACAGGAGCACATAAAATTGTTGCAGCAAAAAATATCTTATACCTTAATACCCGATATGACGATACCTTTACTGGATTTGATGGAAAAGGCAATGACCGATGTAAGAAAAAAATGGTCTAACAGCACCGGATGGCAGGATATTGGTATCGGCACTTCGGAGGTTTTTTATGTTACAAGAGGAAATAAACAATATAATTTAACCAACCAGGTGGGGAATGTAATGGCAACTGTATCAGATAAAAAGATATACAAAACCATTACCAACAGCAGTGGTAATGGATATAGCAACACGATAGGTTTGTTTGTGCCGGATGTGGTAACGGCCACTGATTACTATCCCGGCGGTATGCAGATGCCGGGGAGGATCTACCCGGTACCTGAATCGGAAAAATTACAGCCGGTAGCCAACTCCGGAACAGCAACAAGCTCTGCCGTGTTGTATCAACATACTTTTAACGACACTCCATCGGTTCATCCCTACTTAACAAAAGCTCCAACGCAAAACCCCAATATCACCAACAGTAAATGGACAAACAGTAAAGGTGTTTGGAGCAGCATCTATACTACAGCCACTAATAAAACAGCCTTATACATAAGTGGCCTGCCCGGCGATAGTACGCAACCAAGCACCATTACCTTAGAGTTTGATGTGGCAGCAGGTAAAATACTGAATGTAACCGGCTACAGCTTTATGAACTGCACCAGCCAGACAGGATACCCTTATTGGTTGATGGATATTAACGGCATAAATGCAGGGGGTGGCAATGTTAACATTAACTCCAATGGAACACTTGCAACTGCAGCTGGTAATGTTACACAAGCTGTAAATGGTTTACAGGGGCATATAACGGTGAAGATCACCCTGTATGGCACTTCACATAGAAGTACCGGTACATTTAGATTGGATAATTTTACGTTGAATGGGTACTTACAACTGTTGCCGGGGGCGGTTAGTAGTTCAAGTGCAACAGATAAAGCGAAATATCCTTATGGATTTAATGGAAAAAGAATGGATGATGAAATGTATGGTATAGGGAATATGTATGATTTTGGAGCAAGAATTTACGACCCACGACTAGGAAGGTTTTTTTCAGTTGATCCGTTAGAAAGGAAATACCCATCTTGGAGTCCATATGTTTATGCTCTCGATAATCCAGTTATGAATATAGATATAGATGGCAAAGAAGCTATACCTCCCGGTGATAGAAAAAGATTTTATAGTATTATGGGAGCAGCAGCATTACGCGTATTAGATAATGTAAATCGTCAGCTAAAACTGGACTAAAAATAAGTTAATTTTAGAGAGTATTTCCATTGTTCATCATTAAAATAGAATAACATGGAAAAGAAACAAAAACAGTCCACAGAAAACTTCATTAAAGACATCCGTCGCAGGACTAGGCGATTGTTCACCTCCGAACAAAAGATCCTTATAGTTATGGAAGCACTACGAGGTGAAAGCTCTACCGCAGAGATATGTCGTAAACATGGGATTAACCAGGCATTGTTTTACAAATGGAATAAAGAGTTCATGGAAGCAGGTAAGAAACGCCTTAATGGTGATACTACTCGTGAAGCTACTAGTGACGAAGTAACTGAACTACGTAAAGAGAATCAAAGGTTAAAAGAAATGGTAGCTGATCTGATGCTCCGCTATGACATTGTAAAAAAAAGCTTAACCATCTTGGAGTAAGCGAAAAATATCAACGTCGTATGAGATTATCAGTAGCAGAAAAGGAGGAAATCATTCAATTGGTTGAACGTTCAGAACTGGGAGTAAACAGAACTTTGGTACAGTTGGGGATCAACAAGAGTACGTTTTACAATTGGTACAAAGCTTATTTGGATAAGGGTGCTAATGGCCTTGAATCAAAACGTGCTACCCGGCAACGCTGGAATACGATACCACAGTCTGAAAAGAATCTTGTAGTGGAGATTGCGCTGGAATATGCCGAGTTATCACCCAGAGAATTATCCTGTAAACTCAGTGATGTAAAAGGAATATTCATATCAGAATCCAGCGTGTACCGGATTTTGAAGGCCAAAGGGTTAATCACCAGCCCTTCACATATTTTGTTAGCAGCAGGAAATGAATTTAGTCAAAAGACCTGCTTTGTTCATGAAATGTGGCAAACAGATTTTACTTACTTCAAGATATTGGGATGGGGATGGTATTATCTGAGTACAGTACTGGATGATTACAGCCGTTTTATTGTTCATTGGGAACTCTGTAAGACAATGAAAACAGAGGATGTACAACGAACAGTTAATAGAGCCCTGGAGGCTTCAGAGTTGCCAAATGAGTTCAGGCCAAAGTTATTATCGGACAATGGAGCTTGCTATATCGCATCAGAACTCAAAATCTTTTTACAAAACAAGAAAATGAAACTTTTACATGGCAGGCCCAATCATCCGCAAACACAAGGGAAAATTGAACGTTATCATCGGTCAATGAAAAACGTTGTTAAGTTGGATAATTACTACTGCCCTGAAGAACTGGAAGCATCATTAACGGCTTTTGTACACTACTATAATCATGAACGCTATCATGAGTCTCTTGGGAATGTCACACCGGCAGATGTTTATTACGGAAGGCAAGAAGAGATTTTTAAATACAGGCAAAGAATAAAAATGCTAACGCTTCAAAGAAGAAGGCAAAATTATTTAAGACAAAAAATAGCATCTTAATTTTAATCTGTACACTATAAAACTAAAAATAAAAAGTATCTTTAAATCACGAAACACTCTCTAAGAGAAAGTTCACTTTGATTTGACGACATACACTGACTTCCGGCAGCCTTCCGGTATCGTACCGGTGCCCTCACGGAATAAAAAGCTAAAAAATAACATTACATGCGTATAATCAATCAATTACATTTAAAAAAACATCCCATGCTCAATAGTATAGAACTCTATAAACGTATATAAGCACTACATTAAGAAGGAATAAGAAATGAGTATTCATAGCACCAGGTCAATCATCAGTACTTTATCACATCAATTCATACCAAAAAAGCAATTACCGAGCTTAAAAAGTTAATAATTTCATAACAAACACTCATTTTTTGCTAATTTTACAGAAAATAATCAATATTATAAATAAATTAAATATACAAAATTGAGGTTGGCCATCATGAAGAAATTTCTATGAAACATATTACCAGTAAGGCTTTTCTGATTTTTTGAAAGGACTTAGCGTAATAAAAACACATTAAAGATGATTTCCCCTCCCTCTAAAAGCCATTTACCTTTGTGTAACAAGATCGGGAAGTGAGATAATAAGTAGACGTTCTTTAAAAAATACACCCGATAGAAGAAAGTGCTTTTTAACTGCACATACAAACTGAGTCAGATCAGTTCAACAATACTTTTAAGAATTTTTCATATGGCAAGCAATCGTTAAAAGTTCTTCCGTTTCTACGGAAGAACTTATTTTTTTGCGAAGTACGGCCAAATACCTGTTCGATTATTATTTTCTGCAAGTTTTTTTTATACAAGCCTCCGGCTTTTATCTACTAGTATTATTTAGATTCTTTAACCAGCTTTCTTAACACCACCCATTGTTTTAATGCATCTCTTGCATCTATTGCAGGGTAACCCAATATTTTTTTACCATCTCCAAAATTATTGATCACTCCGGATGCACCGCCTACCTGTACGCCATTGCCTAAGATCACATGGTCGGAGATACAGGCACCACCTCCAACTATAACACCATCGCCTAAGGTAACGGAGCCGGCTAACCCACTACTTCCTGCCATGATACAAGAGCGCCCCATTTTACTGTTATGCCCTATTTGTACCAGGTTATCTATCTTACAACCATCACCAACAATGGTAGCACTGAATTTACCTCTATCAATACAACTGCTGGCTCCTATTTCTACTCCGTTTCCAATGATCACGTTTCCAATATGAGGGATCTTAATAAGCCCCCTGCCATCAGGACTTGGTCTGAAACCAAAACCATCTGCACCTATCGTAACATTGGGATGTATGATACAATGGCTTCCGATAACACATCTTTCCCTGATCACTGTTCCTGACCAAATGGTGGTGTTATTGCCAATTGTTGTATTATCAAGTATAGTTGTATTTGGATACAACACCACATCATTACCTAATTGCACGTTTTTACCTACATAGCACCCTGCACCAATCTTACAACCATTGCCTACTATTGCTGTAGGATGAATAACAGCTGTTGCATGGATCATTTCTTCAAATACCGGAGGCTCGGTAACAAAGAGTTCCAACAACTCCGCCATTGCTATATCCGCATCCTTTACTTTTATAAATGCTTTGTTTGCCCCGGGTTCCAGATCAATATCTTCATTAATGATAGCGGCACATGCCTTGGAGCTTTCCCACAATTTTATATACTTTTTATTGCCTATAAAAGAAATTTGCCGATCGTTTGCCAGTTCTAACTGTTCAGGACCAGTGATAGATTGTGTAGTATTACCGACAATGACGCCTTTTAGTTTCTCATTTATTTCATGGATACTGAATGTTAACATGTGTTTAAGGTTTAATTAGGCCTTCAATATAGCATTAAATTTTGGCATTGCCCAAGCGCTTAAAAGCACTTACCAATTTCTGTTCACCTCCGGCTTGGCAAATAGATGTTGTTTTACAATATTTTTGTACTATCTTAGCCATGATATCCTATCGAGTAAGACCCTTCTCGTGTGTTAACGAGCTTTCCATACAAAACAAGACTATTATGAGTTATAATTTTTACCGATTCGTCAGTATCGTCATGCTATGTATATTAGCTGCATTGGTTCTCTTTATTATGGGAAGCAGTTTGTACTTTTTACATTACCGATATAGCACCAACTGGATATTTCTGGGTATTGCTGCGGTTATGGCCGTTACAGCATTCCATTTCCTTATTTTAAAACCTCTCTTTCTTCGGATCAGTTTTGTTACACCACCTACACAACTGCTTAAAAAATTCATGAAATATGGCTCTTCGGGTTACCAGGATACTGTTGAATCCATCGAGATACGTGAGGATCTTACTAAAAGAATGCGACAACATGGGGCCAATAATTTTTCAAAAATGAATTTCAGTAACCTCAATTTATCGGGTATTGATTTCCGTGGTGTTCGATTCACTTATTGCCTCTTCATCGGTGCCAACCTTAGCAATGTAAGATTTGAGAAAGCATTTTTTGAAGGATGTATATTTGACAATGCCGACCTTACAAATGCAAACTTTGCCAATGCTACGATCAGCGGAGTGAGTCTGAATTTTGAAAATGCCATAATGATCAATACCTGCCTCGATAATATCCGGATATACCGCACTCTTCCTTACCAGGAAAGATTGGAAAAATTATGCCTGACAGAATTAGAAAATAATAATGTGACCGGATTCAAAGAATTACAGGAAAGATATATCTGCAGCAAAGGAGAAAATAAACGAACAAGTTCTATCAATGACTTTTTGATACTGCCCAGATAAGTGGATTTATTTATCAAGACATATTTACTATTTAAATAGAATTACAAATAAAAAACTCCGAAGGTATCTTCGGAGTTTTTTTATTTATTTAAGTTTATACAAATTCTCAGGTACGTTTATTCTCGTAAAATTGATACAAGAACAAAACCAGTATGTTCTGATTTTATATTTTTTACCCTGAATCCATAAGTAGATGAAGATGTTGCCTTACTTATCGTAACCAATGGTGTTGCATCCATCTCTTTATTACAGGACGTTTCAGTTCCATCCACTGTAGCACAAAGATCAATATCTTTAACACTATCATCACCTACAGCTACTAAATAATGCTTGGAGCCATCACGTAACGGCATACCATAAATGCTATTATCTGTTCCTTGTTCAAGTAAGTAACCATAAACACACCACGAATTTTCCTTGCTCTGAAATGCCACTCCTGTAGTAGAAACTTCATTAACGATAGATGCCAGGGCAAACATAGAGTTCTGAGCTTCTTTCATCCGGTCGGTATTTAACACCAATCCTCCCGATTCAAGAATTACCAGGCAGCAATATGCTTTGGTCTTTGCATAATTAGATAAGGTTAGTACATATCTGCCAGAATACGAAGGTGAGAAAGTAACCGATGGCAGATTATCTGTTTTAGTATCGCTTGCCAGGGTTACACCATCCTTGCTGATCTTGATATCTACATCGGTAGCGTCATCATCTCCTCCACCCATGATAACATAAGTCTTATCACTCTTCAGGTCAAGCGTAAAATTGCTTTTTCCTCCGGAAGCATCCAGGAATGTTCCTAAAAAGCTTAACCCCTTGGCAAAGCCAAAAGTGCTGCTGCTGGATTCATAGTTTTTGGCATAATTAATTGTTCGTACAAACGCTTGCTTCATGTACTTACCACTTGACCATTGCGCTTTTGATTGATTGGTAAAAAATGATGCAAGTATGAGTAATAAAAAACTTGCAGTGAATGTGAAAGAATTTCGGGTAACTGATCTGTTATTCATTCTTTGTACAGTTTTAAGGTTAAATAAGGTTATATGAATGAAGCTAAGGTAAAACTTCCAAACTTTATTAAATTGATTTAAAATGCCCGAATGGCCCTAACATAGGATGGCTTATTTACGGTACTTTCTACAGGACTACCTGTATTAAAATCCAGCAGCCATGCATTATTGAAATCAGTTTCTGAAGAAGACCAATATTCAGCTCTTGCAATATTTCCTACTCCTTTCAATTGTAAATTTTTATACAGCAATTTCAACTCATTCAATGACGGGAGGAACCAATCACTGTATCCATTTAGCGTAAGATCGCTGCAAAGGCGGGCCGCTATACCTGCATTATCTCCGGGATTTATACTTATGATCTTATCCGTATTCGTTACTCCTGTACCAACAGTTATTGCAGTAGCACCGGCAGGGTTTTCAAAAAAGCCCCATTTTGCCATAGTGCTTTGATCAACTGCAGCCGCAATTAATCCATGATCTCCCGAAGGATCCACATAAAATATAATACCTCCCCCATACTCTTCTCCAACGGTATGAAAGTTTACATCGAAATATTTCCAGGAAGTTCCATTATAAAACATTGGTCGTTTAGCAACTGTATTGTATACCACCGACCCCTCCGAAGGATTAACAAGCGCTCCTATTTGTTCAACGGTCATTTGTGGAAGTAAAACTCCATTATTAACAGGCATCGCATTTTTACCGGCTTTGCTGCTATCGGTTGGAGCTTTTACATGCTGGGAATAACCTACAATAGGCAAACTGATCAGAATGATCAACAGCAGTGCAATCGCTATTTTATTTAATGAACCGGCAACTATTAAATACTTTTTGGATGGAAGCAAATTCATAATAAAGGTTTTTAGTCAAAATAAATGTACCAATTTTTTATTTACAAGTCAAGAAAACTACCAGATTTTACAGTTGCAGAACAATACCATGGCCCCGTTACTTATCATTTCCCGAGCCTGATAAGAATTATGCTGGCCTGAATTGTTCACCCAATTTCACATAAATGATAACAGAACAGAAACAATAGAAAGAATAGTAAATGAAAGAATTCTTCATCCGCAAAAATTAACTTATTTTGTATAAAATTTAATCAGATGCTTACCGTAATTGTTCCCTTAGATTTTTCTGAACCATCCTTCAATTCTGCTCACTATGCCTATGAGATGTACAAAGACAGAAAAGATGTCACGATCATCTTATATCATTTTTATAAAGACGGTGAGGATATCATATCAGAACGTAATTACCTGGAAAGCCTGAAAAAAGAATTTTCAACTTCTGCCACCAAAATAGAAACCTTGTTGGAATCTGGTCATGATTTTATTGACAGCCTAAGTGCATTCGCTCATGGCAGAACTGCTTATATGATAATAATGACATTGTCAGAAAAATCTCAGTTAGTACATCGTTTCACCGGTTCAAACGCATTAAAGGTTGTAGAGAAAAATATTTGCCCTGTTTTAATTGTACCTGCAAAAGCCACATTCAATGGCGTGAATAATGTAGTACTCACTTCTGAAATGAAATTTATACAGGAAGGACCCACTATGATGTCTATAAAAAAAGTATTGGCAGACTTTAAACCCTTTTTGCACGTACTGAATGTAGACAGTAAACATTATATCTCCTTAACCGAAGAATTTAAAACAGCGAGGGATAATATGGAAGCGATACTGGCAGAATTTAATCCTGAATTCTATTTTATGCGGCTTTTCGATTTTACTGAAGCAGTCAATCTTTTTACAAAAGATAAAAAAATTGACATGATCATTATCGGACCAAAGATGCATAGCCTTTTTGAAAAAATATTCAAATCGCATTATTCATCCGATCTGATATATCAGAGTGAAGTACCTGTACTTGCTGTATTAGACTAAAGTATCGAAGTCATACAATGGCGAGTTCAACAACAACAATAAGAACATGCAGTAAAGGGCATCAGTATCATAAAAACAGCGACTGTCCTACTTGCCCGGTTTGTGAGAGAGACCGCAAACCTAAAAGTGGATTTTTATCTTTACTTGCGGCGCCTGCAAGACGTGCTTTGGAAAACAACCAAATCATTTCGCTGAAACAATTATCAACTTACACAGAAAAAGAAATCATATCACTGCATGGCATCGGGCCTGCTGCTTTACCAATTTTAAAAAAATCCTTACAATCAGAAGGTTTATCTTTCACTAAACAAAAAAAATAATATGCCGCACATCACTATCATATCATCCAGCGTAAGAACCGGAAGAAACAGCCACAGAGTGGCTTTATATTTTAAAAAATACCTGGAAGAAATCAATCAGGCTACAGCAGAAATACTGGACCTGAATGCGTATAACTTTCCTTTATTTGAAGAGAGGTTGCGGCTGCAAAAATCTCCTGCAGCCAATGTGCTGGAATTTGCAGGAAAAATAAAATCTGCTGATGGCGTTATCATTGTTACACCGGAATACAATGGCGGATATCCGGCAAGTTTAAAAAATGTGGTCGACCTGTTGTATGACGAATGGAATAAAAAACCGATTGCCATTTCTACTGTATCAGATGGTGTTTTTGGTGGTACCCAGGTGATCACCTCACTACAATTTTCTCTCTGGAAAATAAAAGCATGGACAGTTCCGGCGATGTTTCCTGTTCCAAAGGTCAGCGACAGTTTTGATGAGAATGGAGTTCCGAAAGACAAGGCTGCTACAGATAAAAGAGCAGCCGGTTTTATTGGAGAGTTACTATGGTGTATCGAGGCTAAGAAAAGAATGGCGTAATTATAAAAAAAGGAACCACAAGTGGTTCCTTTTTTATTGTATCGATTATTTTATTGAGCCCTGTTTCCAAAGTTCCTCGGCTTTTCTGCACCAAATCTTTTCTTTGGTTGGTTGCCATTACTACCTCCGTTCCTGTTACCAAAACTTCTTTGCGGACGTTGCTGCTGTGGCGCAGGACGTTTAACAAATCCGGAGAATGTTGTATGATACGGATGATGTTCGTTCACCGGGATCTGTTTGCCGATCAATTTATGTATATCTTTCAGATCACTCATTTCTTCTGCATCGCAAAAAGAAAAAGAAGTACCGCTTAAGCCTGCCCTACCGGTACGGCCTATACGATGCACATAGGTTTCTGCTACATTTGGTAATTCATAATTGATCACATGTGTCAATTCATCCACATCAATGCCACGGGCAGCAATATCAGTAGCCACTAAGATCCTTGTTTCCCTGTTCTTAAAATTGCTTAATGCTCTTTGTCGGGCATTTTGAGATTTGTTGCCATGAATAGCTTCTGCACTCACGCCGATCCTTGTAAGCTCTTTCACAACTTTATCAGCACCATGCTTTGTACGGGTGAACACCAACGCCGTTTCAATATTTTTATCTTCGAGGATATAAGCCAGTAATGATCTTTTATTTTCTTTTGCTACAAAGAATAATGATTGCTCAATAGTATCTGCAGTAGAAGACACCGGAGCTACTTCTACTTTTTCAGGATTCTTTAAAATACTGTTTGCCAATGATTGAATCTCATCAGGCATCGTTGCAGAAAAAAACAATGTTTGTCTTTTTACAGGAATTTTTGTGATGATCCTTTTTACATCATGCACAAATCCCATATCTAACATACGGTCAGCTTCATCCAGCACAAATATTTCTATTTCGTTCAAACGGATATGCCCCTGGCTGATAAGATCTAACAAACGGCCGGGAGTAGCTACTAAAATATCTACGCCTCTTCTCAACGCATCCACTTGTGGATTTTGGTTTACGCCACCAAATACCACCAGGTTTTTCAAGCGCAGGTGTCGTCCGTAAGCGTTAAAACTATCCTGTATCTGAATGGCCAGCTCACGTGTAGGAGTCAATATCAACGCTCTTATAGGGCGTTGACCACTACTCTCCATTGTTTTGGGTTTGGCTAATAATTGCAACATCGGTATAGCAAATGCTGCTGTCTTTCCTGTGCCTGTTTGTGCACAGCCAAGTAGGTCTTTGCCTTCCAGGATATGAGGAATGGCCTGTTGCTGAATGGGGGTAGGTTTTGTATAACCTTCTTCAGTAAGCGCATCTAGTATGGGCTTAATGATCTTTAAGTCTGTAAATAACAATGTAATTTTTTTAAAAATTAGTGCGGAAATGAAGTCGTTAACTTCATCATCATAAACGAGTATACCCTGTTCGTTGGGATATTTTATTGGGGAGTGATATTTCTACAATAAACTGGCTTGTAATGCCGCTAAATAAATGAACTGGTGCGAAGGTAGGCTAAAATTACCGTATAGCCGGCAAAACTTTAAAATACATTCACCACTAAATAGTTATACCAAAGGAAAAGAAAACATATTTTCTTAGAAAAAAAACGGGAACGATTGCGTAAAATAGTGTAACTTTTATAAAAAAAGACCCCTCTTTTCCTAGTATCTTTTTTTTATAGACTGTATATTTGGTTTGCTTTCAATACATATGGAAACCCTCTATTCTTCAGTTAAAATATTTTCTTACTAAAAATTAAAACGATTGTTATGAAAAAAATCTTTTACTATTTATTCTTTACTGCCTGTTTTTTTTCTTTGCAAGCACATGCACAGCAACAGATCTTTGATTTTGCAAGTGCTACCTCTGGTGGATCTCCATCCGGTTATACCAAAACCGGTGTTGGTACTTACTACAAGGGTACTACAGGAGGAACGATCACGGATGGTTCTGCAAATTGTGATACTTATACACCCTCAAAAGCAACAAGTAGTTCGTTGTTTATTTTTGTAGCTGTAAATGATATTACTAAAATTACAGTACGAGGTACCGGTACAGGAAGTAACAGAACCTTCTCTGCATTAGCAACTTCTTCTACATTAGCCGGAACATATACTGCTGATGCTGGCGCTGCCGGCGTTGGAACAATCAACGGCAGTACCTGTGGATCGATCGCCGTTACGCCGTCAGCCACTATTACGGCGGGCACCTATATACGGATAACGTTTTCCGGAAACTTAAATGTAACCTCTTTATTAATTGATGCGAACATTGGTGTAGCTCCAACAGTTACCACCAACGCTTCAGTTGCTACATCGATCACTTCATCTACTGCAACATTGGGAGGACAGCTCACAGATGCAGGATCAACAGCAGTAACTGTTAGTGGTTTCTGTTATGGTTTAACGGCTAATCCTACAACAGCCGATTCAAAAACTACTGATGGACCTACAGCAGTTGGTGCAATAACAAGTAATATAAGCGGACTGGCTTTCAGCACAACATATCATGTAAGAGCATATGCTACCAATAGTGCAGGAACTTCTTATGGCGCAGATCAAACATTTACCACATCAGCGCCTTCTTCTCCTACAGCAATTGCAAGCCCTGCTTCATTAAATTTTGGTACAATACTTACAAATACTACTTCAGCTGAAAAAACATTTACAGTTGTAGCAGGTGGATTAAGCCCTGCAAACGGCAATATTACTATTACCCCTCCTTCAGGTTACCAGGTATCGTTAACAAGTGGAAGCGGTTTTGCATCAAGTGTTACTATTCCTTACACCGGTGGAGCTTTTGCTTCTACTACAGTCTATGTTAATTTTACTCCTACAGCCGTGATTGCATATAATGGCAATATCACTGTTACCGGAGGAGGCATCACTACACAAAATGTTGCAGTTATTGGTGCAGGTACTGATGTTGCTTTTGAGATAGGTGATTATAAATCAGTTGCCACCGGTAACTGGGGCACTAACGCAACCTGGAACAAATGGGATGGCACCAACTGGGTTGCATCTGCTGATTTCCCTAATGCAACAACAGCAAATGTGTATATCACTGATGGCTTTACTGTTAATGCAGAAACTTCTGGCAGAAGTGTAAAAAATCTGTATGTAAACGGAAGCAGTACACTGAAATCAAGCAACCTGGTAAACTCACCATTATATCTTAAAATTTACGGAACAACCTTTGATGTACAACCTGGTTCGTTAGTTGGAAATGTAGCTACCGGTAATAATGCTGATGGACTTAGCTTAGATATATTTAGTACAGGCCTTACTGTTAGTGGCGGTGGTACAATCAATTTATCAAGAATGAGAACCAATACTGCAAGCACTACTGTTACCATCAACACCAACGTAGTATTGAACTATCATGGATCGGGTAATGCCGGTAATGCAGCAGGCTATTACACTGTAGCAGGTGATAATAATACATTAACCATCAATGCAGGTAAGACATTGACCTTTGCACCATGGAGTTGTTATACACCTATATCAAGCTCTCATACTAACGGTACTTTCAATCAAGTCATCAACGTAAACGGAACATTAACTTTCATAGATGGTCTTGCACCAGGTAATGCTACTGCAAACGGATGGGCAGGGCATACCAACGGATACTTTAGTTTTGGTGCTGCTGCAGGTAAAACATTTGTGCTGAATATCGGAAGCACCGGAACAATGAATGTATCTGAATTTTATCCTAACGGAACCAAAGCTGATAATACGCCTGGTACAGGCGACCCGGTTACTATTAACATTGCAGCCGGTGGCGTGTTGAACGTTTCAAAAATTGCTGACTTCCGTAATGCTACACAAACTGTTACCGGAGCCGGTACATTTACTTTAGCAATAGGTGCTAAATTAAGGATCGGTTCAGTGGATGGTATCACAGCATCAGCAGCTGCTGGTCCTATCCAAACCACTACCCGTAATTTTTCAGGAGGTGCCGTATATGCTTATGAAGGTATTGCAGCCCAGGTTACCGGTTCTGGCTTACCTTCTACAATTGGTGGCCTGATCATCAACAATGCAACAGGTGTAACTGCAAGCAACAGTGTACTTATATTAGATTCTCTAAATCTTACTAATGGACTTCTTAATGTTACTAGTTCGGAAATGCCAACATTGGCTGAAGTAGGTATTGTAAATGGAGGTAGTACCGCTTCACACGTGAACGGGCCAATGGGTAAATTAACTGTAAGCACAGCCTCTTTCTCTTTCCCTGTAGGTAAAGGAGGAGTGTACCACCCTGCTACTATTATTCCTGCAGCAAATACTTCGAGTAGCTATACCGCAGAATACTTCAACACATCAGGAGCTTCTACTACTTCAGTTTTATCTCCGTTGATTTCTGTAAGTACAAGTGAATACTGGAACATTGCAAGAAACAGCGGAGCTGATGCACAGGTTTCTTTAGGTTATGACAATACTAAAACCACCACGTGGTCAAACGGCGGAACACCTGATGCGGCACATGATATCTGTGTTGCACATCTTGGCGCTTCATGGGCTGATGAAACAGGAACTACCGGTACAGATATGTTTGGAAACCTTGCTACAGGAACTGTTACCTCACAGGCATTAAGCTCATTCAGTCCATTTACTTTTGGTTTAAAACTGACTGATGTTACACCGGTAATACTTAAATCATTCAATGCAACTTTAGTTAACGGACAAACAAAACTAATATGGTATACAACGAATGAAATAAACATTGCAGGATATACTATTGAAAGAAGTACTGATGGCGCTAACTTTACCAATGCAGGTTTAGTAAACGCTGCTAACTTAGAAAGCAATAGTTATACATTCACTGATGCAGCTATCACAAGTGGTGTTACTTACTATCGTATTCGTATCACTGATAAAGCCGGTATGATCAAATACAGCTCTATCATTGCGGTTAATAATAAGAAAGCAGATCAACTGAATGTATTCCCTAATCCTGTTGTAAACAATTTATATGTTTCGCATAAAAAAGCAACAGACGGAGCTACATTAAAAGTGTATGCAATGGATGGCAGACAAATGAAAGCAGTAGTGATCACTAAAAATGCTGTTCAGTCAACCATCAATGCATCTTCACTTGCTAAGGGTACATACAAATTAGTATTCACTAACGGAGAAGATGTTCAGTACATCAAATTCGTAAAACAATAGTTAAACCAAACCTTAAACCTTATCCATTCCAAAGGCTGCCTTCGGGCAGCCTTTTCTTTTTGTAGTAAACAAATAAATGAGGTAGTATACAAACGCAAAAAACTCTTGTCAGTAGTAAACCAACAAGAGTTATTTAATATCTTTTAAAGAATCTTAATTAAGTTGCGAAATTAATAAGATCACGGTAGTACCAAATGTAAGCACACTGGCTACTAAAATAAGTTTTACTGATAATGCTTTCATAGATTGGGTTTTTTGATTAACAATAGGACAAAATATGCCCATAAAGAGGTAAAACGTTTTAAAATCCGACTTAGTATGTACCAGGCGTACTTTTTTTTTCTGTTTCTGCCAATAATAAAGCTGGTAAACACTATGAAAAAAGAATAAAAATCCCTACTTTTCTAAAAACCATCTATGAATGTTTTTTTTAACTATACAGCCAACTTTATAAAAACATATATGACGGGAATATTTCCTATTCTTTTATATAGTTGCTCAGTTGTAGAAACCAGACACTTCAGCCAGCCTTTAGTAAATGTTCAAAATATCTCTAAGCAGAATAAATCAACATATTATAGAATAAATCCCCGGTTGAACAGGTTCGATAACAAACAGATGCCTTCAACTTTCGAGGATTCATTAGATAATACTATTATAAGTATATCGCTGGAAAACGAATTCACCTCCGCAATCATAGGACCTCCGTTTATTCCAATAATTCCACATAAGGTAGGATATGGTTATCCCGACGACAAAAAACATCCGATGGGAAATGAAAAAGACGATAAAATAATAATGAATATCACGGTGATAGCTAAAGGAAATGATATAATCAGTTTTACTCCCTCATCGTTTAGTATCAAAAAATCAAATGGCAGTAGTGCAAACGCAATATCATTCTTCGAAGCAGGTTCATCAAATCAAATAAAAGCAGAACAATCGGTTCAATTCAGTTCTTCAGACAATAAGGTTGAACGGAAAACATGGAAAATAGTTTTTACCCCAGGCATACATGTAAATGATCTACCCACTATCTTTCTTAATTCATTAAAAATAAACAATAAAGATTTTCATACAGAAGGCATTGCCTTCAGCCATGGTAAACGTTCTTTCTATTCTCCTTTTATAAGTATAAATGGATAAAGACAAACATTAAGTAAACCAATCCCAGATTATTGCTTCAACAAAAAAGCTTTTAACAACTCCCCATCAGCATTGATCACCGTACTCTTTTTTTCCAGGTTGATCTGTGCCTGAATTGACTCAGGAACAGGCACTTTCTCCCCTATTACCGGCTCTACCACATCATAGAACTTCACCGGATGTGCTGTTTCCAGTATCATGCCTTTATCAGCAGGATGATCTTTTTGATATCGCTCCAACGCTAAATAGCCAACAGCTCCATGAGGATCTAATAAATAATGATCTGTACGTTTTACCTTAAGTAAAGTATCCCTTGTTTCATCATCGGTGATACTACAGGCACTCAATACCTCTTTCAGATTATCGATTTGATTATCAAAAATTTCTAAAATGCGTACGAAGTTGCTCGGGTTACCAACGTCCATTGCATTGGAAATAGTGGCCACCGCTTTTTTAGGCGTGTACTGTCCTGTTTTAAAAAATTCAGGAACAATATCATTGGCATTGCATGCTGCAATAAAATGTTTTACAGGTAAGCCTGAGATATGCGCTAAGATACCTGCACAGATATTTCCGAAATTGCCACTCGGCACAGAAATAACAGGAGGGTTATTTTTCTCCACCCATTGTTTGTAAGCAAAGAAATAATAGAATTGTTGTGGCAACCATCTTGCCACATTGATAGAGTTTGCAGAGGTTAAAAATAATTTTTCATTCAGCTCTTTATCTGTGAAAGCATGCTTCACCATTTGCTGACAATCATCAAAGGTGCCGTTCACTTCGAGCGCATGAATATTTTTACCTAACGTAGTTAATTGTTTCTCTTGTACAGAACTTACTTTACCTGAAGGATATAAGATCACCACATCTACCCCATCTACATCATAAAATCCATTGGCCACTGCGCCACCCGTATCACCTGATGTTGCCACCAGCACCGTTACTTTTTTATTTTGTTCTTTTACAAAATACCCCAGGCAACGGCTCATGAATCTTGCCCCCGTATCTTTAAACGCCAGCGTAGGACCATGATATAATTCAAGAGAAGAAATATTCTCATTGATCTTCACCAGCGGACTATCAAAGTTCACCGTCTCTGCCACGATCTTTCTCAACACTTCTTCCGGTATTGTATCACCCACATAAGGTTTGATCACCTGGTAAGCAATTTCTTCGTTACTGTATGATGTAATATTTTCTATCAGCTCTTTTGAAACTGTAGGTATATGTTCAGGAAAATACAATCCTTTATCAGGCGCTTGTCCCTGAATAGTGGCTTCCTTAAAACTTACGTTTGGAGATTGATGATTTGTACTGTAGTACTGCATTTATAAAATTAAAAATGAAAAATGAAAAACTAAAAATTCAGCGCTCTTATATCCGAAACTCTTATTTATTTACACTCGCTATAATCCTCGATTCAATCTTCTACATAATGTAGAATTACTAATGTACAGTTTACAGTAGTACAAAAGCTTAATCGGAGTACCAACCGACAAAGGGGATGTAATCCTTTGTCGGGGCCTTTTTTTGGTTCTTTTTTGGGCAAGCAAAAAAGAACAACACACATTTATGCATCAACTATTTTAACCCCTGTCTTATTAATAGTAGTAACATACGTATTGTAATCAAGCCCGATCTTATTATAAACATCCTTCATCACTTCATTCACTGCATTAGCCGTTGCCTCCGTTTCACTCAACATAAAAATAGAAGGTCCGCTACCGGATATACCTCCACCCAATGCACCCGCTTCTTTACACAAACGTTTTACATCATCAAAACCAGGTATCAGAATACTGCGTACGGGTTCTATGATCACATCTTCCAAAGAGCGACTAATAAGTGGCAGGTCATTTTGTATAAAGCCTGCTACCAACCCTGCAATATTTCCCCATTGTTTGATCGCATCTTTCAACTTCACTTCTTTACGCAAAATTTGTCTTGCATCAGACGTCTTCACTTCTATCTGCGGATGTACAACGGTAACGAATAAGTCAGGAGAAGGGATGCTCACAATATCCAACGGATGAATACCACGTATCAACGTAATCCCTCCATAGATACAGGGTGCCACATTATCCGCATGTTTTACACCGCTGGCAACTTTTTCGCCAAACATCGCAAAGCGCACCATATCTTCCTTAGAAAAAATATTACCCAGTAAATGATTCGCAGCTACCGTAGCACCCGCCGCACTGGCAGCACTGCTACCAATACCACTACCCGGTTTTATCTTTTTATGAATGATCACTTCAAAGCCAACATTACCACCCACTTCATTGATCATTTCAATTAAAGGAGCACCTGCCGTATTCATTGCAGGGTCTAACGGCAAAGGATAGCCGTCTGCGCTTTTGATAATGATCTCTTTCGTATCCAGCATCGTCACTTCCATCAAATCATTCGGCTCGTTGATGCACATACCAAGTACATCGAAGCCACAAACCAAATTCGCTACAGTACCAGGAGCAAGTACTTTTACATACCCCCCCCGCCCCCTAAAGGGGGAGCTTGGTCCCCCGGCTTCGGAAGAACTGCTATTATATTGTAAATTTTGCTGTTTGCTATTCATAAATACTTTTTCAAATTTAATGCTCCAAGTTCCCCCTTTAGGGGGCGGAGGGGGTAGTTTTTGCTATTCATAATATTTTTCAAAGTTTAATACTCCCTAGTTCCCCCTTTAGGGGGCGGAGGGGGTTTATGCTCTTGATGCTCTGATTATATCCGCAAACACTCCACTCGCCGTCACTTCAGCACCTGCACCTGCACCCTTTATTACAAGAGGCTGATCAACATATCTATCCGTATAAAACAACACAATATTATCCTTACCATACAAATGGAACAGATCATGCTCCGGATGAATATGCTGCAAACCTACAGACGCTTTACCATTCTCATACTTAGCAACAAACTTCAGGATATTCCCTTTAGAAGCTGCTTCATCATACAACTTTTTAAAGTGAGCCTCATGTTTCACCATCGATGCAAAGAAATCATCTACTGATCCCTGCATACATTCTTCCGGCATAAAGGAGTTGTTGGTAATATCGTCCAGTTCTATTTTAGACCCACACTCACGTGCAAGAATTAAGATCTTACGCATCACATCTTTACCACTTAAGTCTAAACGAGGATCCGGTTCAGTATACCCTTCTTTCTTCGCCTGCATCACCACGTCAGAAAAACCTTCGCCTTTATAGTTGTTGAAAACAAAATTCAATGTACCACTCAATACCGCTTCTATCTTACGCACTTTATCGCCACTGCGAATCAAATCGTTTAGTGTACCAATCACCGGTAGACTAGCCCCCACATTTGTTTCGTATAAGAAACCTGCATTGAATTCATTTGCCAATTCTTTCAAGCTCTTAAAATATTCAAACGAAGAAGAAGCGGCTATCTTATTACACGCTACTACAGAAATACTTTTTGATAACAACCTGTCATACAGTTCAGCAATATCCGCATTCGCTGTAACATCTGCAAACACTGAGTTACGTACGTTCTTCTCAATAATGGTATTGATAAAACCTGCACTAGTCATATGCACACCATCTTTCAACAATGTTTCTTTCCAGTTTGCCAGATCAATACCACCATTATCATTGAACAACATTTTGGTACTGTTGGCAATGCCCGCTACTTTCACTTTAATACGAAGGTATTTTTGTAAGTAAGATTGTTGTTTGTGCAATTGCGCCAATAATTTACCACCCACATTACCCACACCAGCCACAAATAAATTGATCTCTTTATACGTTGTTTCAAAAAATGCTTCATGCAATACGTTGATCGCTTTCTTCACATCCTTGGCTCCTATCACTGCAGAAATATTTCTTTCAGAAGACCCCTGGGAGATAGCACGAACATTCACCCCATTACGACCCAGTGTACCAAACATTTTACCACTGATACCCGGGTGACTACGCATATTATCACCCACCAGTGCAACAATAGCCAACTCTCTTTCCATACCCAATGGTTCCACTTTGTTGGTTTCTATTTCGTAGCTGAATTCTTCATCCACCACTTTCTTTGCCAATGCAGCATTTGCATCATCAATACCCACACAAATAGAATGTTCAGAAGAACTTTGTGTAATTAATATCACATTGATCTTTGCATTGGCCAATGCACCAAACAATCTTTTGCTAAAACCCGGAATACCGATCATACCGCTACCTTCCAAACTCAACAACGTTATTTTACCAATGCTGGAGATACCACGGATGCTGGTATCATCTTTTGCTGCATCTTTTTCAATCACTGTACCAATATCACCCGGCGCAAAAGTATTTTTGATCCAGGTAGGAATGCCTTTTTTCAAAACCGGTTGAATCGTTGGCGGGTAGATCACCTTTGCTCCAAAATGCGACAATTCCATCGCTTCCTGGTAAGAGATACGGGGGATCATTTTCACATTCGTTACAATACGGGGATCCGCCGTCATCATACCCGATACATCTGTCCAGATCTCTAAGGTATGTGCATTCAATGCCGCTGCTAAAATAGCCGCGGTATAGTCGGAGCCACCACGCCCCAGCGTAGTGCCTTCCCCAGCTTCATTGCTAGAAATGAACCCGGGAAGTATAAATAATTTAGAAGAAGAAGCTGCAAACTTAGCCGCCACTTTTTTATCTGTAACTGCAAAATCTACCGCAGCTGACCCGAAATTAGAATCGGTGGTAATGATCTCCCTGCTGTCGATCCATTCACATTCACCCACCGCATCTTTTAATCTAGCCGCAATGATCTGCGACGATAATAACTCTCCATAGCTCACAATGCGGTCTTTGGTATGCTCCGATAATTCTTTCAGTAAAAAGATACCGTTGCAGATATCTTCTATTTCGTTGCACAATGTTTTTACCAGGCTCAGCACACTGCTTTGCTGCGTAAGTGGTAATAATTCTTTAACGGTTTGTAAATGGCGTTGTTCCGCCTCCTGTAATTTATCTTTGTACGCCTCGTTACCAGCCGCAGCCAGAGCGCTGCACCCCAATAACACATCTGTAATACCCCCCAGTGCCGACACCACCACCACGGTGGTATCTGTTGCTACTTTATCCTTTACGATGGCTACTACTTTATTGATATTTTCTGCATTGGCAACCGAACTGCCTCCAAACTTTAAAACCTGCATTGCTGTTTATTTAATGGTATATATAATAATGATTAATAATTCGTTCTTGTGAACTAAAAGCTAAAAAGTGCCCAAAGGTAATATGAAAATGTACAACCCTAACGGGTTGTTGTAGAAATTGTGGTAGTGCTGCTAATTATAGCAGAAAAAGAAGGGATAATATGTGTTTTGTTGTGTACCACGACGTTTGTAAAACGAAGATAAGGGGAAAATATTATATTTTGATGTGCTGATGTGCTAATATGCCGATGTGCTGATGAAAAAATGTTAGTTTCTACCAATTTTACTTTCACTCTAACAATAAACGAACTGTCAGTCTGAGTTTGTCGAAGACGTCCCTAAAACTAAAACTCCCCAATCAGCATATCAGCACATCGACAAATCAGCACATTAGTAGCATGGGCAGAGTGCAAAGCCGGGCTTTAGGCTCGGGCTATCCGTTACAAGCCATGCCTGCGGCATGGGCTTTCCACTCCTATCCCGGCTATGCTGGGCAGAGGAACGTTATTGGGCTTTTGGATGTTATATTGGGGAGTATTAGTATATTAGCCGAAAATGGCACAATCGATTCCTTCAATATATAAGTTGCCGCAACTATTTAAGAACAGAGTTAACTTATAACTAACCTTATAGAACATACTGACGCCAAAAATGCTAGTAGAGTTAAAAAATGACCTCATAACTAAACCTGCAAAGGATATTTATCACAAGTATCTTTTAGGACAAGATGTTTGGTATTTCAAAGAGCACTTGAAATTGCCTGACCACTCAAAAAAATACGATGAGCTTAAATACTATATTTCAAATGGACTTGACATACACTTCAACAATATTGCAATCGTTGGGAGTGCAAAAACTGGCATAAGTTTTAATCCTTCAAATAAATTCAGATACTTCCAGCAAGACTCTGATTTTGATATTGTATTAGTGTCCCCTAGACATTTTGAAAAATTTTGGAACGCATATGTTGACATGTTTTATAATCAAGTAATTATACCCGAATATGACAGTGTATCAAAATCAATATTTAAGAAATTTATTTCCTTAAAAGACCCAACACAGAAACATAAAGACATAAAAGAATGGGTAAAAACGGTAAATCCATTTGTAAAGGATTTGCAACAATTTTTTGGAATAGCACATGATATAAATTATCGAATATATGACTCGTGGGAATCTGTAGAAAAATATCACTATTTTGGAATATCACAATTCAAAAACTTTGTAGCAAACAATAAAAAAAAGGAAATGCAAATTGCTGCAATTATTTCTTCACTAATCAATAAAGGCAATGGCAACAATTAACGAACAAATAAATATTGAATCCCATACTATAAAGTGGGTTATTGATTCAATGAGGGCAACTCGTTTGACAGTCGACAACAGTTTCCAACGAAATTACGTCTGGCTTGAAAAACATCAAATAAAATTGATTGAAACAATTTTAATGGGTTTCCCTATTCCTGAAATTTATTTATGGCAAAAAGAAACCGATGCTAAGACAGGAGATATGAAGTTAAGCATCATTGATGGACAACAACGACTTGGAGCAATTTTAGATTTTATCAATGATGAATTTGCTCTAACATCTACTTCACTTGATGAAGAAAATATTAAAAAGGAATATACAGGAAAAAAATTCTCGGAATTAACCGATGAGTTTAGAAATGCAATTTGGGAATTTAAATTATCAATACGTTTCGTCAATAAGACTATTGAGAGAAGTGATGTGGTTACAATGTTCCTTAGATTAAATAGCACTAATATGACATTGAATCCACAAGAACTTCGCAATGCTGAGTTTGAAGGGGCTTTTATCAAAGCAGCTGCCGAGATTTCTGAAAATCCATTTTGGGAGAGCCATTCAATATTCAATGTTCAAGATTTACGCAGGATGAATGACATCCAATTTATAAGCAGTATTCTTATGTTCTTCCGCCTAGGAATTGGAGAGGATACAACACAAGCCAATTTTAATAAGGTTTATGACCTATATAACAAAGAATATCAAGAAAAAATCGATGACCAAAAGCTATTTTACTTGATCGTTGCTGAAACTGAAAAAATAATTGGAGGTGACAAAGAGATAGAAAGGTTTCTTAAGAAGAAAACACATTTATATTCTCTTTTTTTGGTAATTTATTATTTCATAAAGAAACAAGGAGGTGTACAACAAAAACAAATTGAGCAATACAAAAAATTTGTAGAGGCATATAACGATAACGAAAAACTCATTGCACACTTTAAAGACTTGAAAACTCAATCAGAAATTAATGAATATAAAAAATTAAGTTCAACAGGAACCCAAGGCAAAACAAATCGTATGCGTAGAAATGATATTCTTAAAGATATCCTAGAATAACCCCCACTCTCGTTGGTACAAGAGTCCGAAAATTTTTAAATGAAATTGTATTAAACATATTCTTTACAACTTTAATATTAAGAAAAAATCATGGAGAGATTCGCAACCATAGTAACTATAGTTGGTGGCATATTTGGAATAATATCTATAATCTATATTAGGCATAAGGATAAAAAGGAAAAAAGAAAAGAGAAAGAGGAGGGAAAAGCATTTTTGCCAACTTGTGATGTTCATTTATTTTCTAGACTCAAATTAACCGAAAAAGAATACCAATTTGCCATAGGTCTCCCAAGTGAAGTATCGAATAAGGATCACTATATATTAAGTTTACCACTTTCAATTGGGAATACAGGAGGCTCCGATTTGGAGGATGTCAAAATAGTTTTTCGTTATCAAAAAGAATCTCCTTTAGCAATTAGCAACGAAGTGATAAAATTCCAACCTATAACCAATTTAGTTAAAGCTTCAAGGAACTTTGAAAAGACTGATGAGGGGCAATTTGCTACCTTTCATTTAAACAAAATACCAATAAAAGTTTCAGCACGACTTAATGAGCCAATCAGCTTATTCCCTTCACCACAAAAAATGACCATTCCTTTAAAAAGTAAAACAGATATAAAATTAGTAGGGAACCTTAAGTTTGAAATCAAGTATTTTTTCGAATTCTATGTAAGTGCCAAAAATACAGAGATTAAAAAAATAAAAATAAATATCTATGCTTATCCTTCCAAAAATATTGAAGAATTGGTGAATATCGTTGCTGCGAAAATTGAGAACAATATAAACAAACGCCCTGATGATAAATTCCCAGAAACTGTAATGTTATTTTATCCGGATTTTACATTCCATAGTAAACAAGAAGGCTATTCTTTTTACACAGCAACTGTCAATTATGAAAAATTCAGAAGTGTATATGTAAAAGATTATAAAATTATAATTCAAAAATATGTCGAAAGCGATAATCAAATAACTGAAATACCTATATAATATATTCACCCATCACGATTACAAAATGACATTAACTATTTTAGATATACAAACAGTTATTGATTATATCATTAAAAACAAAGAATGGATATTTTCTGGAATAGGCATTTTTGTTTTCACAGGAATATTATGGCTACTTCGTAAAATATTTATACCAAGTGCTACAAAAGGAATCAGACAGCCAACTTCAAATGAAGAAAAAGATCCCCCTTCAAACCACTGGCAAGCTATTGCACCACCAAATAGCAGATATAAAACTGTTACAAAAAAGTCTAGTTCCATTCCAGGAGGTATTCAAACCATTGCATTAGAATATGATACACATGGGCATGCTTATCCACTTAATTTAAAAGGCTCTTTAGTTCGTGCAGAAATTGCTTTTGAATGTCGGCTTAATAATGCTTATAAAGCTGTTTATGAAGGAAATGAATACGCATTAAATTTTCTACCAGCTCAATTCCTAATAAAAGCCAGAGAAATATTGGAAAATTATACACTAAGAAAAATTTTAGATAATAGAGAAATGATTGCAACTGAAATTACCGAAAAACTTAAGGAACATTTTGACAAATATGGTTTCACATTATTACATATAAGTATAGGAGCACTTAATAAGATTAAATGACGAAATGATAATTGATTTACAGATATTTAAAAGAAAAAAACATTAAAAATGAAATTATCCAAACCAGCTTTATCTCGATTATCTGAAATGATATGTGGGAATGACCCAGCTATCCACTGCCCCGGTTCGTGGCACACGAAACGGCAAAGTTTGAAATGCAACTGAAATAAAAATATTTTGTCCCAGCAACGTCTCCGGCACGGGACGTTGCGTCAACTATCAAAGAAGCAACATTAGCAATAGGTCGCAACGTCCTCCCCTTGCACTTAGCCTACGCAGAGAGACGTCGCTAGGACAAAATAACCCTATTCATTAAGACTCACTCGAAATAATATTTATCTTTGAAACAATAAATTACAAATGCAATAATTATGAAGCCTCATCAATCAACGGGCATATTTATTCCGTCAAAAAATAATTTCATAGAACTAACGGATGAAATAGCAGAATGTTCATTAAATGGCATCTCATATCATTTAGGTTATCACCCAGATCAATTGCATCATTTTACCAATCATGACCTGAAATCAAACATATTTAATATAAGCGTAGAAATCTTCACAAAAAACATCGTATTCATTTTAATTGATAAATCTGAAAAATTTATAGAAAGAAAGGATGTGGAAGATTACATGGGCGGCTTTGATATGAATAGGGTATATACTTCATACAACATCAAAACAATATTGGAAGATGGAATTGAGAGTAAATCCCTAAAACTCGATTTCTTGTCTAGGGTTCTTCAAATTGACGACCCCAGTCCCAATGGAATGTTTTTTATACCCCATCTGTCAATGAATCTATTTTTTATAGATGGTATTTTAGTAAGTGCAGATTCCTCTGATGGATTAAATGAATGGGCTCAACATTGGAAAAACTTGAATCCTACGTTCTTTTTAAATTATGAAAAAGAGGCAAGAACTTATTGGGGTGATAATATTGGCCAAATAATTAAAGAAATAAACTTGCAAGCTGATGCTTATGCTAATGTTCCAAATGCAATTAATAATGAATATACTTCTTTACATCTAACAAACTTTGAGAACATAAATTTTGCCATGTTAAAAGTTTGTCACTATGGCCAAGAAATAGATATTGAACTTTTTAGGCAAATTAATTATGGAAGGTACAAGGAGCTTCAACCTAACAAATTCAGAGTTCAAAACTTTATTTATGAGTTTGATGTCACAGGCAACCTTGTAAATTATTTTCAGATATAAATTTAAGCAGCAAACAATCTTATATTATGAGTCTTAGTTATTATTATGACCAAGTGTCAAGACTAGAAAGGGAAATAGCAGATTTACAAAAGAAAATCTCAGATGAAACCAGGAGAGAAGTTGACAAACAAAAACAAATCGATTCAATAAACAGGTCAATAAATAGTTCAACTTCACTTTCTACTTTACAAAGTAAACAAAGGCAAATACAAAGTTATCAAGGCGATATTATTAGGATTCAATCTGCCAAAGCTGATATTCAAAGAAAAATAGCTGATAAAGGAACCGAACTTGCAAAAAAGAAGCAAGAAATCTTAAAAGAAGAAGTCAAAGAAAGAGACAAACTTAAAAGAGAGCAGGAGAACTTCCAAAGAGAACAAGAAGCGTTTCAACGTCAGCAAGAAAATTATCAAAGAGATCAAGAAAGACTTCAAAGAAAACTTCAAAATGATATTTCGAACCAAAAAGATATTCTTAATACATTAGTTCAACAAATACATGCAGCAAACACAACCCAAGTACTCTCTGAAAACAAAGAATATGATTTCTTTATATCACATGCAACAGAAGATAAGGAAAGCTTTGTAAGACCCTTAGCCGAGTCTTTAATTGAAAAAGGTCACAAAGTTTGGTATGATGAGTTTCAATTAAAAATTGGCGACAGTCTCAGAAAAAAAATTGATGAAGGGCTTAAATCTTCAAAATATGGAATTGTTGTTCTTTCTCGTGATTTTTTTAAAAAGAATTGGCCTGAATATGAACTAAATGGATTAGTAGCCAGAGAAATGAATGGAGTAAAGGTTATATTACCAATTTGGCATAATGTTACTAGAGATGAAGTTATTTCTTTTAGTCCAACTTTGGCAGACAAGTTAGCTTTAAATACTGCTATTTATAGTACGGCAGAAATAGTAACTCAATTAGGAAAACTTCTAGAAAATTAAACAAAGTAAAGGAGAAGCAAATTTAATTGCCAATAAAACTGAGATTATGTCGAATAGTAGCTCTACCACCACCTAAATCAATAACAATATTCCAATAGTCATCATGTGGAGCTGCAATTCTTGCAGGAAAATATTCAAAGAATCCCCCCTCTGGCGCAAGTCTTCCGTCAGGATGACTTGATGCCAATCAAATCTTCCGGACTCCGTCCGGCATTTGAAATACAAATGATGACAACAAAAAAATGATAAAAAGAATTACAAAAGTTCAACCTTAACTTATCCTAGGTCAGTACCCCCTCTTGGCGCAAGCATCCGCTTGTGCCCGAATTTAATACACTAACAAGCAATATCTAAATAAAGAAATACTAAAAAACTACAGGCACATTTCGAAAACTCTTTTATGCTCAGGCACAAGCAGATGCTTGCGCCAGCAGTGAGGCGTTCAAAAAGTTTTCACTTTGATCATCATCATTTTCACTTCTATCACCGTCTACATCACTACACTCATTCGTAACATCACTTTTACCAATGTCATTTTAGCTACGCTCAACAGCAACATCATTTTTAACAACATCATTTTCGTTATTAAAAAAATATCTTTCACAACAAGCAACCGCATCATCATTTTTAGCGACTATATTTTATATAATAGCAACATCATCATCACAACAATCATAGTCGTCATGCTAACACTTAACTTAACCCCCATTTTTAAAGCAAGAGGAATCGACAGGCCATACGCCACCTTAGTAAAAGCAGGTATCTCAAGAATGTCCGCCGGGAAGATACTCAACGGCACCACCCGTATCTTTCGTTTAGATCACATCGAGATCATTTGTACCATCCTCAATTGCGAACCCAACGACCTCCTTCAATGGACACCAACAAAAAACCAGGTTTATCCCACCACCCATCCCCTCAGCAAACTCAAACAAACAGACATATCCTCCAACATCAGGGAAACCCTTTCCACCATCCCATTAAAACAATTAAAAGAATTAGATAACATCATCATCAATCAAAACAAAGAAAACATCAACGAACCATAAAGCCCCATATCTGCACCAGTGAAGTATCTTTTCTTTTTGATTTGGAGATTTGGATATTTGAAGATGATAAAACATGATGTAGAATTACTGAAGTTGAGTTTACAGTTTGAAAATCCCGAGCGTAGTCTCGGGAAGTACAAAAGTTAAATCAGGGAAACAACCGACAAAGCGGATGTAATGCTTTGTCGGGGTCTTTTTTTTGGAACATCCCGATGATTTCGGGAGTTTCTTTTTTGGGCAAGTTGTAAATCCCGATTATTTCGGGGCAAAAAAGAAAATAACAAATTAGATACCCTTTGTTGTAATAGGGCCGTCTTCGACAAGCTCAGACTGACAGCTTTTATAATTGTAAAAGCCTTTTTATACCACTGCCCCGGTTCGTGGCACACGAAACGGCAAAGCTTGAAATCTAACTGAAATAAAAAAAATGTTTCGTGTGCCACGAACCATGGCGGAGGAAAGGAACACAAACTAAGGCTACACTACAACTGTTTTATTTTACCCCTGGCACAAGTTTTTTTATCTCTGCTTCCAGGTAATCGATTTTTAACAATTGTTGCTTAAGCATTTCATTTTCTTTTTTTATCGCTGCGTTTTGTTGCTCAAGTTTATCAATTTTGATCGACTGATCGGCGCTGCGTTTTTCAAGTCCTTTCAACATGATCATCATAATGCCATCCATATCAGCACTGGCTAATAAGGTATCACACCCTATAGTACCAATTTTATCTTTACCAAATGCGGCATAAATATCCTGTGCCATAGGACCATAGTGTCGGAAGCTTTTTGAATCCTGACCAATATAATTCCATGATCCCAAATTCAATGTTGATAATTTAGTCAGGAAATAGTCGGTTGATGCAGGAACAAAATTTTCTTTCTTTCTTACATCAGATATTACAGACCATGAACTACCTCCGGCAGGTATTTGTACCCCAACCGTCATAGATGCATTTGTAAATAATCTATACCCTCCGGCAAAACGCATCGACAGCTGATTATTGGCACTTGCCTGAGTACTATCAGTAGTAGAACCATCAGAAAAAACCATTGCACCAGCATGACCATTCGTGCTTGCTCTCTGACCAATTGCTACACTGTAATCTGCATCGGCTGTACATCGATATCCGATTGCTACTGCACCGGTACCATCACCTATACATGTATATCCTATTGCGGTAGAATACGATCCTGTTGCCTCGCTTTGATAGCCTGATGCAATAGAAGATAATCCAAGCGCTCTTGTGTTGTAGCCAAATGCAACTGTGTAATAACCAATATTCGACTCATCCCATTGAGTACCGCTACTACCTATTGAACCGGCCCTAAATGCTGCTTTTTGTGGATGCCACATCATTTTTTCGCCGGATCCGGTAGCAGGTATAGCCCCAACTCCCAGAATCCCTTTTGCAATTATCCCTCCCCATGCATCAAATCTAAATCGTTCGCTGGGAATAGCAGAAAAACCGGTATAATCCATATCTGTATTTATTTTTACAGCTCCACTATCCAACATTTGGATCCCCAAATTTGAGGAGCCATATTTAGAAATATATCTGGTTCCGGTAATAAGATTACTGGTCAGAGTATGATTTCCCAAATTATCCTGGAATGCAACCCAATTAGTGCCATCATAAACATAATAACCCGGAGTATTATCGATTTGATAAATGATCATTCCTGTAGCAGGTACACCCATCGCATTGCGTTGAGTTAAATTCATTCTGGGTAATAATACACCTCTGGTTGTGCTGGAAATGTCTAATATGGCATCTGCATCCGGATTGGATGTTCCAATGCCTACACTACCATTTCTTCGAATAAACAATGCATTGGATCGGTTGCTATTATTAGCGCCATTACCAACTATAAATAAAGGCGAAGTTGAGTTAGTGAATGTTTCGCCGTTTGAAAGAACAGGATCATTATACATACCTATTGATGTAGAAGCAAAGCCTCTTGCAATAGTTTCAATGCCAAAGGCCGAAGATCCGGTGCCTTGCGCATATGAATTTAGGCCTCCGGCAAATCCATAATTACCATTCGCTTTATTCCCATTACCAAAACTGAAAGAATTAAGTCCAACACTGTCTTTATTCCAGTTATCGTTTGCCTGCACCCCACCTCTAACAGCTATTTTTTCAGGAATATAATAAAAACCTGTATTCGTTGACGTTAGATTAGTAGTTGATGTAGAATTAACAAAATAATGATCAAATCTTATTTGAAAACCTGGCAAAGTGGCCGAAGCGTTAGACCCAAATTGTATATAGATTGGATCATAGCTAAAACCAAAAAAGATCGACTGATTGGTTACATTACCGGAAAAAGTATAACTCTTTGTGCTGTTATAAATACGAAGTGTATCTAATAAAGCCTCGGTTGAAAGATTAATTATTTGTATGCGGCACAATTGTGCCCCTACAGGAAAATTGATCCCCATAGTTATATTTTCATTATTACCATATCCTCCTATTGGGCCGCCACTGTCATAAATATATCCTGCCGAGTCAGAAACAAGTAAACCTCCGGTCATATTGTAAGATGGCACTGCTCCCTGCATAAATACAAAACCACTGTCTGAGTTAGCCACAGTTGCTAATTCCTTCCAGCTACCATCAAAATACCAATGACTTTTTGTTGTAAGATCATATACTGATAAACCACGTGCAGGAGAAACAATCGCTTTTCGTTGATCAGAAGTCATTCTGGGAATCAACAAACCTTTATTAACACTCGTAATGTCCAACATAGAAGAACTATTAGGAGATGCTATTCCAATTCCCACCTGAGCATTAGAAATACCAAAAGAGAAAAGAATAGTTATAAGTAGTAATGTTTTTCTCATAAGTTAAAATTTATGATGTAAAATAAAATAAATTTCAGAAAAAAAGAATATACTTTATGTGAACATATTCAAGATTTATTCAAAACAATTTAAACAAAAGCCAGTAAATTCAGATAAGTGGTCATCAATGAGTTAGTTACGGAATGAATAACCCTTTTGGAACGGCATTGCATACAGTACACCCTTGGTTGTCCCGGCGGGGTTTTCGCCTCACACTTTCCGTAAATCAAAACTGCAACTGCGAAACCCCGACGTTAAACAGCTCTCCCACTGCCCCGGTTCGTGGCACACGAAACGGCAAAGCTTGAAATCTAACTGAAATAAAAAAAATGTTTCGTGTGCCACGAACCATGGCGGAGGCTTCACAGAATGAATAATATATTTGAAAAGAACAAATTCAAGACTCCGCCGGAACAAAAAAGTAACAGAAGAGTATTTACCTATAAAACTGTTTTTATTATAATTTTCAAACCAACCCACTACTCAAAAGATAACACCTTGAAATACTACAATACTTTTTGTAGCTTTATACCTATATATAAACCTTAGCCAACCTGGATGAAACAAATACTTTTAGTAGTATACACCACACTGCTTACGCTGATACTGAATGCACAAAATGTAGGCATAGGCACCAACGCTGCTACAGAAAAATTAGAGATCAAAGGAGGAAAATTAAAGTTTACCGATAACGGGGAGATCATAAGCGCCGACCCGTATCACCGCATCCTGTTCCGGCGAACAGAAAATATGCTGGAACTCAGGGAATGGGGCGATATCATTTTTTCTTCGGGGGCAACAGACAGCAATGCCACCAATACCATGATCATTGAAAAACAAAGAAAGGTCGGCATCGGCACATCAACACCCAACAATGCAAGCATATTAGACCTAACGTCTACCAATAAAGGTTTTCTGCTGCCCCGTATGACGGCCGCTCAAAGAGATGCCATTGCTACACCTGCGCCTGGCCTGATGATCTGGTGTAAAGATTGCGGCGATTTTGGCCAGTTACTGTCGTATAATAACAAAAGATGGGTAACTACCACTAACCAAACACCCGACAGTGGCACACCAACCGACCTGTCCGTCGGACAATCATTTCGTGGCGGTGTGGTGGCCTATATATTACAACCCGGTGATCCCGGTTATGAACCCGACTTGAAACACGGACTGATAGCTTATCCAACAGACTTTACAGATACAGCATGGTTCAATGGAAGTTTCAATGTTGTGGGAGCTTTCAGTACCGCATTTGGCACCGGAAAGAGTAATACCAGTCTCATTGTTGCAGCCTTAGGCAATGGAAATTATGCAGCTTCTCTCTGTGACAAACTGGAGAAATCCAGATACATTGATTGGTATTTACCCAGTATTGATGAATTAAGAAAATTATACAATAACAAAGATCTGATCGGTGGTTTTGATAATACTAAAATCTATTGGTCATCTTCAGAAAGCAGCAATTTTCAGGCTATTGGTTTATTCTGGAACGACGGTTCTTATTTTGGTGTTGGTAAAAATAACCTTGGTAATGTAAGGCCTGTAAGAAACTTTTAAACTTCAATGCTATAGTAAAGCAACATGAAAAAAAATATTCTGATCATTTGTACGCTGTTCTTTGTGCATGATGTGATGGCGCAAAACATTGGTATTGGTACCAACACGCCTACAGAGAGGTTGATGATAGAAAGCGGCAACATAAAATTTACAGATACAGCAGTTATCTATTGTTATGATAACTCACATGCTATCCTTTTCAGAACAAATGAAAAAATATTGGAGCTGAGGGAAAGCGGCGATATCAGGTTTTGTCCGGGCGGCGAAACGCTTACCCCCACACCCGTTATGACCGTTAAGGCCAATGGCAGTGTTGGTATTGGTACAACCACCCCAAACAGCACTTCCATTTTACAACTATCGGATACGGCTAAAGGATTTTTACCACCACGACTTACCAACGAACAGCAACTATCAATTACAAACACTCCTGCAGGATTGGTAGTGTGGTGCAGCAATTGCGGTAGTACGGGTCAGTTGCAGGTATATAACGGCACCAATTGGACTGATATGCAGGGCAACCCTCCGGCAACCTGTGTCACCAATGGCACTGTAAGTATAGGGCAATCTTTTCAGGGAGGCATTGTAGCTTATATATTACAACCCGGAGATCCCGGCTATGACGCATCAAGAGCACACGGGCTTATTGCTTCAGTTACAACATTAGGTTCTGCGTCGTGGGGAGAAGCCAATGCAAATGAAGGAGCATCCGGCACTGCAATTGGTACAGGGTTAAGTAACACAATGAAAATTTTACCCAGCGGCACTTATGCAGCCACTGTTTGTACCAATTATGTGTATGGCATTTACAACGACTGGTACCTGCCAAGTAAAGATGAGCTGAATAAATTATATAATAACAGAACAACTATAGGTGGCTTTCAGTTAGGTGTATACTGGTGCTCTACTGAGGCATCTGCCACCAAAGCAGTGAGCCAATCTTTTCAGAACGGAGCGCCTTCAGGTTTACAGACAAGTTACGATAAAGGAACTTCATTATTGATAAGGGCTGTCCGCTCATTTTAATACCCATTGCTATGAATGTATTACGATCATACATAAAAAAAATCATTCCGCTATTCATTTTGGTATGTACCAATGCCAACGGCTTTGCACAAAACATAGGCTTTGGCGTTAGTAACCCTGCAGAAAAATTAGAGATAGATGGAAAAATAAAATTCAGAGATACCGGTAAGATCATTGCCGTAAATAACCTGCATCGTATTCTTTTCAGGCGCAATGAACAAATAATGGAATTGCGTGAGGAAGGCGATATCATACTTTCAGCCAATGCCGTTTCGGGTAACGAAACATCCACTATGATCATAAAAAATACAGGAAGCGTAGGCATCGGAACAAAAACTCCCAACCCTGCTGCCATACTCGATCTTAGTAGTAACAATAAAGGATTTTTACCTCCCAGCATTACTTATGCACAGCGACTTGCCATTGCAAACCCGCCTGCAGGCTTAACCATCTGGTGTAATAATTGTGATACGGCCGGGGAATTACAAGTATATAACGGTACCATGTGGACGAACGCTGTTGGTGGTACTGCACAACCATACATTCCCAACAGGTTATATATCGGTCAATATTACCAGGGCGGCATTATATTTTATTTATTGAAAGAAGGAGATCCCGGTTTCGATCTTTATGTTCAACATGGTTTGATCGCAGCTCCTTCCGATACTCCTAATACTGTACAGGGAAGTGGCAGGTGGGCCTGGAGTATCAACAACACCAATATGAAAGCAGGAAGCTCTACTGCTATTGGTAGCGGCAATGCCAATTCAAATCTCATTGTTAATAATAGTGCCGCCCCATACCCTATTGCTGCCCGTATGTGCCTGGATTACTCTGCAAATGGTTACAGCGATTGGTTTATGCCAAGCAAAGACGAATTGAACCAGTTGTATGTGAACCGAAGTGTAGTTCCCGGTCTTGCCAACAGCACCAAACTATATTTCAGTTCAAGTTACTTTGTGCCAAGAGGATCACAATTTTCAGATAACTTGTGCTGGGGACAAGGTTTTGATACCGGCACCCAGGCAGCCATCCCCTATAACCCACAAGCCCAGTGGCCTATCAGGAAATTTTAGTGATAGCAAATGTCCTGGTCAATTATAAGTTAGGAATAAATAGTTGCTGTATAGTTAAGTAAGCAGCATAAACAACCAAACTTGCGGAAATAATATTCATAAAAACTTTGCTGAAAGATTTGCCTGCAGCAAATTTTGCCAGGAGTATAAAAGCCGGAGCTGCAAAACAAATAAATGCAAGTTCTATCCCTACATTGTACATCACTAAAGGCATTTGAAAATTACTTTCACCAAAACCTACTTCCTGTAAATTAGCAGACATACCTACACCGTGTATCAATCCGCAAACGAATACTGCTATTATACGAGGATTCTTTAACTTAAAAGCAGTGATGTTTTCTCCGGCAATATAAATGGTGGTTAGCAAAACAAGCGTCTGCATTACATAAGCGGATACATTAATAAAATGCAAAGCACTTAGCCATAAAGTAATAGTGTGCGCTACAGCATAAGCCATTAGTTGTTTCATAACAAATTCTTGTTTGGAACCAAATAGAAACAGGCTCAATACAAAAATTAAATGCCCCATTGACAAAGTATTAAAACTTATAGCACCTAATTGCAAATAAGCGAAAGATGAACTGGGTCTGGAGATATGAGTCAATTCTGTAAAAGACACAGTTGACCATAAGATTTTAGTCAGTAATACAGAAAGTAATAATAAACCTAAAACTTTTACACTATTGGTCCATTTGCTGTTTCTGTTTGCAATAAAAGAATTCATAATCAATTGGTATTAAATCTTACTTACGTAAGAAGGTTTTTGGGGGTTTGGTTGTATGCGAAAAACCAATACGAACCCGATTATTAAACAAATGGAGTCAGCTGCATACTGTTGATGCTGACATCCTTTTCAAAATAAATTGATCATTCATTGCCATAGGCTCCATGAAGACAAGTACAAAAAATATTGATATAGCAAGGAAAAAATAAGGCTGCCTGTTAAATAGCAGGATTGACGAGGCTTATTGCAAGTCATAGATTTCAGGTTCATGATATTTGGATTTTATACCCCAAAAAAACTATGAATCTTTAATAATAGTATACGCCCCAACCGAGATGTTGTGTTTATGTGATTTTGATCAACTGTAGAATTGATAAAGATCAATATATTGAATGGTCTGTATGGAATTGTAGCCGATAGAATTGAAATTGTACGAGCAGCGTTTACCTGTTATGAAAGAGGTTATCCGGATCTTATCGCCTTGCTTCGTAACTCCTAAGCCAAGTGGGTAGGTACGTTAGTTAACCTTATCGCTACTACATGTAAAATATAGTGACGTCCTCCCCTTGCATTATACCAAAGCAGAGAGTCATTGCCCGGAAACGAGATAATTAAGCTTTATGAGGCTTCTCCCTCAGGTACTTACGAATTTCCGGAACAGAATTACCAACTTTATCAATGATGGATAATAATTTTTCCGGTCCTATTCCTAAATGGGCAGTCCACCATATAAATTCTCCGCAATGATTTACATTAATTTTTTCAAAATTAGAGGGCAATTTTATTTTTAATTCATTACTCATGTCTGCATCACTAAAGTTGATCTATCAAATTTAGTGATTCTTGAAAAATTATCCATCCCTTTGCGTTCTTTCTCCATTTACCGGGGCTGTTTGCCGATGCATCTTTGCACTGTCAATATCGACAAACAAAATAAAACATACACGATGAAAAATTTCACAGTCCCAACAAGAGAACAAGTTGCTCCCGCCAACCAAACCATTTTCGACAACCTGCATAAAGCACTGGGCTTTGTACCAAACCTGTATGCAACGATCGGGTATTCAGATAACGGCTTAGGCAGATACCTTGCATATCAGAATGCAAAATCATCCTTAAGCAATAAAGAAAAAGAAGCAGTCAACCTGATAGTGAGCGAAGTAAATAATTGTTTGTATTGCAAAAGTGCACATACCCTTATTGGCAAGATGAATGGCTTTACAGATGAACAATTGCTTGATATCCGCAGGGGCAAAGCAACAGATGCTAAACTGAATGCATTGGTAAAATTAGCAGCAGGTATTACAAAAAACCGTGGCAGAGCAGATGCAGAACTGGTAGATGATTTCTACGCACAAGGCTACACCAACGAAAACCTGGTAGACCTGATATTGCAGGTAAGTGATAAAACCGCTATGAACTATTTGCACAACCTTACGCAGATACCGGTTGATTTTCCTTTAGCTCCGGTTGTAGAAGCTGAAGCAGTACTCAACTAGTACAGCAATATTCATTAAGCCGGGAAATGCTTCCCGGCTTAATTTTTACAGGGGAAAATTATCCATCCCTTTGCGTTAATCCTCCATTTGCAAACAAAAACTTTAGTTGCACCTTTACACTATAAAAAATCACCACATGGAACAACGTCACCCACTACCACCTTTTACGATGGAAACAGCTTTACAAAAAGTACAAATGGCAGAAGATGCCTGGAACAGTAAAGATCCTGAGAGAGTTTGCCTGGCTTATACCATCGATACAGAATGGAGAAACAGAACAGAATTCATCAATGGCAGAGAGGCAGTAAAAGAATTCTTAAAAGGTAAATGGGAAAAAGAACTTGACTATACCCTTAAAAAAGAATTATGGGGATTTAGAGAGAACCGGATGGCAGTAAGGTTCGTATATGAATATCATAACGCCGAAGGACAATGGTTTCGTGCCTATGGCAATGAAAATTGGGAATTTGACGAAAATGGTTTGATGTGTAAAAGATATGCAAGCATTAATGATCTGCCGATAAAAGAAAGTGAAAGACAATTGAAATAATACAATCATTTTTATGAAAGAAGATAATATAAAAACTAAAGGAGCTGCTGTAGTTATTCCCGACGAATGCGGAGATAGCCTATGGGATGAGGTATTGCAACAGGAAGTGAAAGCGTGTAAAGCAAATGCCATATCGGACAATGCTGTTTCTTTATTGATCAATATTGAAAAAACAAACCAACAATAACATGGCTAAGAATTTTGCATCAATAGCATTTACCAATGCGGTAAAAGCCGTACAGGAAAAATTCGGCAGCAGGGTAAGTTATGCAAGAGTGGAAAGAGATACTTATATCAATGGTTTAACGGAGAATGAAATTGATTTTATTGAACAGCGTGACAGCTTTTACATGGCAAGTATTGGCGAAAATAATTTTCCATACATACAGCACCGTGGCGGGCCAAAAGGTTTTGTAAAAGTACTCGATGATAAAAGGATCGGTTTTATCGACTTTAAGGGCAATATGCAGTACATATCAGTAGGTAACATTGCCGTCAATAATAATGTAGCATTGATCATGGTTGATTATCCTTCAAAAACAAGATTAAAAATTTTAGCTAAGGCCGAAGTGATTGAACTAAAAGATAATCCTGAATTATATAACCTGCTCAACCTGAACGATTATCATTTTAAACCCGAGCGCATGATGGTTTTTAATATAGAAGCTTATGATTGGAATTGCCCCAAACATATTGTGGCAAGATATACCGTAGAAGATATTGCCGAAGTTTTTGCAGCACAAAAAGATCATATCACACAGCTGGAAACAGAAATTAAAAGCCTGAAGGCCAAACTAAGAGAGGCTTCTCAATCAACAATATAAATTGTACATTCATACATGCTTAATCAATCTACATTAACATTGGTAAATCCGCAGAACGGTAATCTTGCTTTCAAATACCTCGAGTTTGATGACAATAGTTTTTTCGATCACATCCAACGCAATAATTATTTTTCATTGATCTGGATCACCGAAGGCAAAGGAAAATTAAATGCGGATTTTGCTGAGTACGATTTTGAAACCGGCAACCTGTTTGCCTTCTCTCCTTACCAGCCTTATATGTTTAATACAATACAATCAATAAAAGGGATCGCTATTTATTTCCACCCCGAATTTTTCTGCATCTATAAACACCATAAAGAGGTTTCCTGCAACGGGGTATTGTATAATAATATTTATCAGCCTCCATATGTAAAGCTCGACGATAACTCTACTGCAACTTTTACAATGATCTGTGAGCAAATAAAAGCAGAAATGCAAAACGCCGATCTGGCACAACATGAACTGCTGGTTTCATATCTGAAAATATTATTGATCAATGCGGCTCGTTTAAAAACGCAGCAACAACCAGATGCAGCAACGATCATTACAGATAATAAAGAACCTTTCATTCTTCAAAAATTAAAAGATGCCATCGAAGCAAATTTTAAAACAAAACACTCACCTGCCGACTATGCCGAACTGCTTTTTATAACTCCTAAAGCTTTAGCCAAGATCACCAAATCATATTTTAATAAAACACTCAGCAGCATGATCAATGAACGGATCATCATTGAAGCTAAACGGGAATTATACCTGACCAATAAAACCATCAAAGAGATTGCATGGGAATTAGGTTATGAAGATGAATATTATTTCAGTCGGTTCTTTAAAGTGAATGCAGATGTATCTCCGCAATTGTACAGAGATACAGTTGGTTATGCAAGAGCTACTGCATAAGCATTATCAAGATATTTATCACCTTTTTGAGCGCTGATAGGCCTCCTCTGCCGCAGATCTTTGTCCCGGCGGGGTTTTCGCCTCACACTTCCCGTAAATTAAAACTGCAATTGCGAAACCCCGACGTTAAACAGCTTCACAACATATAGAAAACCATTCTGCAATTTTTAAACTTTAGCTGTATCAAATGGAAAAGTATTCAACATCGGGGTTTCACAGAAAGAATATAATATTTGAAAAGAACAAAGTGAAAACCCCGCTGGAACAAAAAGTAAGGTTGGTGAAAGATTAATATCCCCACATGGGCGCAAGCATTCGCTTATGCCAAATTTAAGTAGTGCGTCAGTTTTTAAATATATTATAATGTAGAATTACCAATGTTCAGTTTACAGTAGTACAAAAGTTTAATCAGGGAACCATCCCCAAAACGGGATGTAATCGTTTTGGGGCGGCTTTTTTGGTTACTTTTTTTCCGCAAAAAAAGTAACAGGAGATCATTTACTTCTAAAACTTTTTTTATTATATTTTTCAAACTTTTGTCCCGGCGGGGTTTTCGCCTCACACTTCCCGTAAATTAAAACTGCAATTGCGAAACCCCGACGTTAAACAGCTTCACAACATATAGAAAACCATTCTGCAATTTTTAAACTTTAGCTGTATTAAATGGAAAAGTATTCAACATCGGGGTTTCACAGAAAGAATATAATATTTGAAAAGAACAAAGTGAAAACCCCGCTGGAACAAAAACTAACAAGTAATAGTTGAATAAACTAGTTACCCTCTGCCTTGGTTTTATAACTCCATTCCCTGAACTTCTACATCTAAAACAAGTGGCAACGGTACAATCACCCAGGAGGATGAGGTATTGTCAAAATATGTGCAGGTGCTTTTATTTCGAGCTCCAACAATATATGGCACTCCGCTTGCGCTTGGCAACATGCAGTTAAGTGGTAAAGTCATTTTGCCACTTAAATCAAGCGCATTTTTATATACGCTTTTAAATTTAATGTTGCCATATGTAGGGTGTTGATATTCTATCCATACTTCAATATCTATGAATCCACCGGAAGATAAATTGTCTCTTGGGATAAATGCCGGCACAAATGTTTTTAAAGTGCTGTGTCCGGAAATTATGATCAATTTTTCTCCTTTCCAATTGTTCACCGACGAAGTTATAATAGTGGTATCATAATCGTTAGCAATAACAGTTGCTTCCAGACCATCATAACAGGCAATAGCCGCTTGCCAGCTGGCCAAACCATTTTCATCGGATGTTAATACTTTATTTTTTCCGGGTTGGCCGCCCTGAATTTTTATTTGTCCGTTGACATCCAGTTTTGCACCGGGGTTGTTAGTGCCAATTCCAACATTTTGTCCAAAATTGTTTAAGCATAATGTTATCAGCAGGGTAAAAAAAATTGCGCTTTTCATTGTACTTGTTTTAATTAATTAGTAATTGATGTCTCCCGAAAAATATAACAGGATGGTTATAATAAATATGATATTAGTCAGCAAAAAAACTGTCTAATTCCGACACAGATACGCCAAAGAGAGCGCAACAAAAGGATATATTCTCAGCTTTTGTTCTTACATTCAATTTTCTATTTTCAATCAACGGCGGTTACGGGCTGACGATTTTTAAATACCCCACATCGCTGATACTTCACCGTCGGTAAAAAACATTTTTATCTATGCAATCAAGATCGATCATATCCATTGTATTGTTATTCATTTGCTCCGGCGCTTTTGCTCAAAAAGTAGATAAAGGCGTATCTGATGAACTTGCCGCCTGGCGCAAAAAGGAGATCAGCAACATACAATACCGGTTAAGCTTTCATATACCGGCTTCTACCAAACATATCACTGCCAAAGAGGTCATTCAATTTGATCTGAAGCATACAGATAAAAAAGTGCAGATCGATTTTAAAACTGAAGGAAAGCAAATAAAAAGTTTAATTGTAAATAATAAAATAGTAAAACCGCAGCTGATCAATGAGCACATCATTGTAGAACCTGCTTTACTTTTAAAAAAGAATAACCGGGTACAGATCGATTTTAATGTGTCGGGCAACTCAATAAAAACAGACACCAGTGGTTTAGTGTATACTTTATTTGTACCTGCCAACGCAAGGGAGAGCTTTGCTTGTTTTGATCAACCCGATCTTAAAGCAAAATTTGAATTGACCTTGACCATTCCTAATACATGGGTATCCGTTAGTAACGGCAAAGCTGTAAAACAAACAGCAACATCTACCGAAAAGACCTGCTACTTTGAACCTACCACCCCTATCAGCACTTACCTGTTTTGTTTTGCTGCCGGTAAATTCAATGTGTATTCAGAAACAAGAGATGGTCGTACCATAAATTTCTATTACCGTGAAACCAATAAAAATAAACTCGATTCTAACCTGGCCGATTGTATGGACCTTCAATTCAAAGCATTGGCTTTCGTTTCAGATTATCTTCAATCAGCATATCCGTTCAGTAAGTTTGATTTTGTGGAGATCCCCGGATTCGGCGTAGGAGGAATGGAACACCCCGGCTCCATATTCTATAAGGGAGATGAGATCTTTCTTGAAAAACCATCCGCAACAGACATCTATGTACGCAAACGCACCATCGGACACGAAGTGAGTCATATCTGGTTCGGCGATCTGGTAACAATGAAATGGTTCAATGAAGTTTGGCTGAAAGAGGTCTTTGCAAATTATATGGGTGATAAGTTTACCAACACACAAGGTGTAGATAAAGACTTCAATAAAAAATTTTTACTGGGCAATTTTCCACTCGCCTATTCAGTAGACAGGTTCCCTTCTTCCAATCCTATTCTGTTACAGCTACCTAACCTGGATCAGGCCGGCCTTGCCTATGGCGAGATATCTTATTTTAAGACACCCATCATGATGCATCAATTGGAACTATTGATTGGTGAAGAAAATTTCAGGAAAGGCATACAGGATTATATCAAAATATATAAATGGGGCAATGCCGATTTTAGCCAGCTAATTGAACAGTTTAAAAAATACACTACTGCCGATCTCGATTATTGGTTAGAAGCATGGGTAAAAAAACAAGGCAGGCCGGTTATTCAATATACTATCGACACTACCGGTGGTATCATCAATGATTTTTCGTTTACACAATATGGTGAGTATGATACAAAAAGGATCTTACCACAGAAATTCGATATGATGCTTTACTATGACAGCAGCACAACAGAAACCATTCATGTCAATATGGTCAAAGCAGCTCAAAAGATCAGTGAGATCATTGGCAAAAAAGCTCCTGCTTTGATCCTGTTCAACACATCAGGCGAAGGCTATGGGGTATTCCCCATTGATAAAGCATTTGTCAATAAAGGACTGCGTAATACTTCAGTAGTAACAAGAGCATCGGCTATCGTAAATCTTTTTGAATTAATGCTCCGGTCAAAAGAAAAAGAGCCCGGTCAATTGTCTACTCTATATAAACCGCGGCCAAAAGAAATGCTTGATATATTATGTTCATTGGTGAGTAGAGAAACGGATCGGCAGTTGTTAGAAAGAGAACTCAGATATATCTCAACCATCTATTGGAATTTACTCAAACCGGCAACCAGGCAAAAGGTTGGTCCACAAGTGGAGGAAACTTTATTGAACGCAATACAACAACAAACAATACCCAATAGAACTTCAATCTTTAGAACCTATATAAAGATAGCCGAGTCTGCCAGGGCCAATGATTCCCTGTATCTTTATTGGAGTAAAAGAAAAGCCCCTTATGATATTTCTATTGTCCTGTCCGACTTCACCGCTATAGCCACCCACCTGGCTCTAATGAATTATAAGGTAGATGAAGTACTGAAAACCGAACTCGACAGTCTGAAAAATTTTTATGCAGATCATAAGTCATTCTTATTTCTCACAAAAGCGCTTTCAAATAATGTTCAGGTAAGAGACAGCTTTTTTAACTCATTACTGAAATACGAAGGAAGAATTGAAGGCAGTGATGTGATAACCAGTTTATACTTGTTACACCATCCGCTCAGGCAGAAGTATAGCAAAAAATACATAAAGCAATCCCTGGCTATTTTAGCTGATGTGCTACATACGAACGATATATTTTTTGCTCCCGACTGGATATCCGGCACATTGAGCGCTTACCATGATAAAGAAACTGTACAATTACTGCAATCATATCTTTCTAAAAGCCACCCGGAAGTTCCATACTTGTTAATGCAAATAGTAAGACAAAGTGCGGATTGGGTGTTTAGGGCCGAAGCAATTTCGGAATAAACTGACGCTGATGATCCCCTATTGGCGCAAGTATGCCAACGAATGTAATGCCCTTACCGAAAGCATTCGCTATGTGTGGTAATCAATATTTACAGTCAAACAATAGCTATTTAATGTCAAACAATGAATATTTGAGGTCAAGCAATGAACAATTAATGTCAAGCAATGAATATTTGATGTCAAACAATCAATATTAATGTCAAGCAATGAACATTTAAGGTCAAACAATGAACATCTAATGTGAAGCAATGTCATATTATAATGAAGCAATGTCAGGTCAGTGTCAAACAATAAAAATCTAAGGTCAAACAATGAACATCTAATGTGAAGCAATGTCATATTATAATGAAGCAATGACAGGTTAATGTTAAGCAATAAGCATCTGTGGTCAAGCAATGAACACTTATACTTTCTCATCTCTCTGGCATAGCAATGCATCCGGTCAAGGTAACCAGGCGTATCTTATCACGAAAAATGTTTAAATTGAGCCGACAGAAGTTTCAATGATTAAAAGATCAGGCAAGACACAAATACCTAACCCCACAAAGCCATGTCGCATATCTGCACTGGTGGTGAGGCAATAATAAAGGCAAAAAAAACGTTAAGCTATCTCAATTATTAAAAAATATAAAATTACTTATATGGCAGATCACAACCGATTTTCCACTGGCTTGTCCTTAAACAAAATACTTACATTTACTTTTGTATCTATCCTGTCTTTTATGATGATCAGTTTTAAAAGTCAGACTGAAAATAGCTTACCTGCCACAAAAAAGCATTTTATAGGCGAAGCATTTGGTGGTGGTATTGTTTTTTATGTGGATTCAACCGAAGAGCATGGATTCATTGTTTCTAACGAGGATATCAGTACAAAAGCAAAATGGGGGTTTTCTGATACTGCACTTCATGCAAATGCAAAAAATATTGGCGCAGGAAGATCCAACACATCTATCATTACCAAAACACTTACCGACAGCACCCTGGCCGCAGGATTATGTACTCATTATAAAGTAGACAAATTCAACGATTGGTTCTTACCATCAAAAAAAGAACTGGAACTTATATATGACAATCTTAAAACAAAGAATCTTGGAAACTTTGCAGATGCATATTATTGGAGTTCTTCCGAAACTGATTTTAATAATGCCTGGCTGGTAGATTTTAAAAGCGGCATTCCTATAGAACAAAATACCATCAGTTCCGGACATGTAAGAGCAATCAGGGAGTTTTAATAACAAATAAATAAATCGTTGCCCATATCAGCGCAAGTATACAAACAAATGTAATGCTCTTGGCACTGGCATCCGCTTATGGTAAAATGCTCGAATCCCTTCGCCCTGGCTCGTGCTCATAGCAACCATTCTCCTCTTCTCCGCTACCACTGGTGAGTTATAAGCGTAAAAAGAACTACTTTTAACACTTATAACATCCCTAACAGCATGTCCCATTCGTTATTTCAACGCAAAGTATTCCTGATACTTTTTTGCCTTATCACCAGTTTCAATGCAAAAGCGCAATTACGTCAAATATATACAGATCATCAAGGCGATTATGACCAGGTGATAGGCATCAGCTTTTATTCTAACACTCAGGGGTACGTAGCTTTCAATAATTATATCGGCTTTACTTCCGACAGCGGACATACATTCACAAAGAAAACCGTAACCAATATTAATTACAATGGATATACCGGTGTTAATATTTTATTTGGCTTCGCATACAGTGGCATAAAAGCCTTCGATCAAAACAATATTATTTTATACGGGCATTTTGGATTTGTACCGGCAATACTTCGTTCTGTAAATGGTGGCGACTCTTACACATTAGTATATCATTCTCAATACGACCCCTCGCAATTAAGTACCGGTATCATGGACATGATATTTCCGGAAAACAGCTTCACGGGGTATGCGGTAGATGCCGACAGGATCTTAAGAACTACCAATGGCGGTTTTAATTGGACACCGGTATATATTGCCCCCAATAGCTGTTTTGATAAGCTTGAAGCAACCAACGACCTTGAAGTGTATGCATTGAGTGATAATAGTCTTGACAATATTCTTTTTCCTAACGGCCGGATCTTTGATCCTAATAAGATCATCTACACCAAAACCGGAGGATCCGGATGGCAAAAATTAAATGTTCCCACCGGTAATATATATTCAGTTAATTTTTACAGTACTGATAAAGCTTATTTGAATATAGATGATAAAATATTTTATTCCGACAATAACGGAATGAACTGGATACAGAAAAATGATGTGGAGTATAATGGTGTGGGCTTTGAACAAATGAAATTTTTTAATGACAGTACCGGGTATGGAATTGGATTTTCCAGGTATAAAACAACAGACTCCGGAAAAATATGGGAAAAAATCCCAGTTGATAACCCTGACATAGATCAAAATTACCTGCAGAGTTCATGCTTTAGAAGTAAGGACCTGTTTTGGGCAGGAGGCTATAAAGATAACCTCATAGCGATCACTACCAATGGCGGAGGCAATACAATTCCCAGGGCATTTTTCACCATAGATCTTACAGAAGTATCCGCCAATAATTTATATAAATTCAACAATCATAGTAACCCTCGATACACTTATAAATGGTTCAAAAATTCTGTTTTATTTTCAACAGATTACAACGCATCGTATGTATCTCCGAGGTTGTATATTGACACGGTCAAACTGGTGGTGATCAATGGCAATTTTTCAGACACCAGCTCAATGATAGTAGACACCAGGAAAAATACCGCTCCCTGTACCGCCGCATTTACTATAGCCTCCCCGGATACTTCGGCAGTAAAATTTACCGGGCAGGATAGTGCTTTTGGTACCAAACATTATTGGTATTGGGGCGATGGTACTGTGGATAGCTCTTCCCGTATATTAACACATCACTACAAAGTTGTTGGAACATACACAATAAAACATACCGTGTATAATACAATATCCAGGTGCATCGATTCTCTTACAAAAACTGTTACAATAGACCGGCTTAAAAACTGCCTGCTCCTTAGTATTACCAATCAAGCAGACACATTCTATACAAACAAGATCACCTTCAATTATAATTTCGAACGGACATCGGAGAGTTACCCTTCTTACTGGGTAATTGATACTGTTTTCTGGAATTTTGGGGATGGAAAAACTTACAAGCAAACAGGATCTTCTCCATTTGTATATACATACGATTCTTCGAAATATTATAATGTATGCATCACCGTTAAAAATAAGATCACCGGTTGTGTGGCAACAGTTTGTAAACCCATATTTGTATTTCTTGAACCGGGATGTAACGCATCATTTATCAGAAGCGGTAATAGCACTTACTTACCACTTACTTTCATTGGCAGACTGAACGCCAATAATAAAGGAAAAAGAAATACCTGGATCTTTGATAATAAGGATACTGTTAAAACAGGCAATACCAACCAGGTATTAAAAAAATATTTTGCAACCGAAGTAAATTCTTATTGGAATGAATACTCCTACGGTGGATGTCGCAGCATTGCATTGATTGATATTGACAATATAAAAAACCGTACTGTTAAACATATTCAATATGACAGTCTTACTCAATGTTCAGATACAGTAGTATCTGTTTTTACACCAAGCACTGCCGTTAGTGGCCCCAGGATAGAAGTCATTCAAAGTAATATCTTCCCCAATTTATTTACTTATAAATTTTACTACGATTCGATCAAACCATATGGATCAAGATATGGCGTACAGGATGTTGGATCAAGTTATTTTGCTTGCGGTTACAATTATTCATGTACTTCTGCAGAATACATTTATGTAAGACCCGGCAATGTATCTGTTGGCATCGCATCAGGTTGTATTGGTAATAGTGATTACAGGGAAGTATACATGAAATATCACACGGTCACTAACCTGGATACTTGTTTGATCTATCCACCAAAATTTAGTTATAGCGCTGATACCACCAGCCCATTAAAAATTAGTTTTTATGACTCAAGCTGGTTTTATAATAATGCAAAATTTTATCCAAGCCCGCTGCATACAATATATTTCGGAGATGGAGATTCTCTCAAACAATCTTCTTCAAATTTTTCTCATATCTACAAGCGGCCGGGTATATATACGGTTATACTGAAATACTATCAGACCACCGGCTGTAGCAAGACCTATTCAGCACAGGTAAACATTCCATCACAAATTTGCGTTAATGGAAATACCGGCCTAAGATCAGACCGGGCAGGTAATGCTTATCAATGGCAGGTTAACACAGGCAGCGGGTTTACAAACATTCTGAACGGCATTAATTATTCCGGCGCAAATACTGATTCATTAACGATCACTAATTTTATTTCTTCATGGAATGGATATACGTATCGTTGCATGGTTGATGGTAGCAGTAGTCGCCTTTTTAAAATTTTAATAGCCAACACCTGGACAGGTGCTATAAATAATGAGTGGGCAAATCCGGGAAATTGGAATTGTGGTGTAATTCCGGATGCAAATACCTATGTAATTATAAATAGCGGAACAGTAAATGTAAACTCAAACACAACCATTAAAGGGTTGGAGCTTGCGCCTGATGCACATCTTAACATACAAGCCCCTACAACTTTAACAATAACAAATTAGCCCGGCTATCCGTCGTATACTAACGAGTTGTATGTCCTGAGTTTGCAACTCAGGACATACAACATGATCAACAACAACAGGGAATATTTTTTTACCATCAGCAATTTTTAATACATGAGAATAGCTTATTTCCTTTCAATATTGATTCTTTTTTCAGCCTGCAAACACCAAAAAACCTATGTCTCATTTGTTCCACCAGATTATTTCTTCCCGGAAGAACAGGTAGGCAATGGCAAAACATTTACTTATGTAAGTAAAACCAATGGAGAAAAAACTTTTCGGGATATTTTTCACCTAAACATTCATAATATAAATTACTTAATTGTTAGAGCATATGATCAAAATGGCACCACCGACTCATTGGTATATTTAAACAGAAAAATAATAGAAAATTATTCCTATATGTTCGGCAAGCAGAAAATAATTAAAGCAGATATTTATACAGATACGATAATTGATAATGGTAAAAAATTAGGAGAACTGATTTCTACTTTTGAATTTGCTTCTCAGGGATCTACATTTTCAATTGAAACAAAAATGACATACTTAAAGGATACTACTTTACTTTGGAGAGGAAAAGAGACGGCATCAATAGTAACCTTTTCAACTTTCCAGGGCAAACTTCAAAATAACAAATTTCAAAAAGAATTTAATATAGAATCAACTGTATATTCTGCTAAAGGTATAGGTGAGATTAAATATTTAATTAAGGGAAAAGACAATAAAATAAATGAGATAGATCTGGTAGATATTAAAGATATGATCCGTTAACCCGGATACTTCCTCATCCTCCTACATTGGCGCAAGTATACCAACGAATTTAATTCTTTCGGCGTAAGGATCCACTTCTCTTCGAAATAAAAAGAACTTACAATAGAACTATCAGTTTTAAGAATATATCAGTTTTACAAAACATAATGTAGAATTACCAATGCCCAGTTTACAGTTTGAAAATCCCGAGCGTAGTCTCGGGAAGTACAAAAGTTTAATCAGGGAACCATCCCCAAAACGGGATGTAATCGTTTTGGGGCGGCTTTGGCGCCTGTCCCGATTATTTCGGGAGTTACTTTTTTTCCGCAAAAAAAGTAACAGAAGAGTATCTCCAGATAAAAAGGCTTTTATTATAAATTTCAAATGATACATTACTCATTTTTATCAGCTTATTATCTGACCATTTAGTTCATTATCTTTAATCTAATAAACGTACTAAAATGAAAAAATTATTATTACTCCTCCTGCTCTTTCCATTATTTAGCTTTGCTCAGGTTATACCCGATAAAGCCAACCAGATCACTGTGGTAAATAATGAAACTGCTTATGCTAATTTCATTGACGTAAAACTATTACTTGCAAAAAAGGGCATTGAGATCGCCAACCTCGATAAAGAAGCATTTCAAATTGAAAGTGGCCCAATAGCTATTGAAGGTTCAGGCACCAGTTATTATACTTTTATCTGCAGAGATGATAAGATCATTATCACCGGAAAAATAAACTCGTCCAATACATCAGAAACCATTGCAAATACCAGCAAAAAAGATACTCCGGCCAAACTCAGTTTCGACGCTATGAATGATCTTGCTAAACTTTTAGGAGCAAAATTAAAGTACGAGATTTCAGAGTAAAAAGGATCTCCTACATTGGCAAAAATATCAACATCGCATTCCTGCAACTAAGCAAATGTTATGTTGCGAAGTAATAAATTGGTGGTATATTAGCTATCCAATAGTACTTCCCTAAACGTGAATGATAAAATGTGTAGAGCTAAATATATCAGTAGTCTATTATTTGTATTATTCATTAGTATGGATTGTTTTTCACAAACTGATATTACACCACCTGCTATTACCAGCATAAATTTTTCTCCTCAAACAATAGATGTCACCAACGGGGCTGCAGATGTCACTATCACAGTAAATGTAACCGATAATATTAGCGGTGCAAAAATGGTTGTTCCAAATATACAGTTGCCTGGAGGAAATGCTATGGGTCAGAGCGCAACACTGATCTCAGGGACCACACTAAACGGAGTGTGGCAGGCTGTTATTACGATCCCTCAATATTCGCAACCAGGCAATGCAACAATGTATGCTGTTTCTCTCTATGATTCAGCAAACAATAATGCAAATCCATTTTATGCTGATCTGGTTAATCAAAATTTGAATGCAGACTTTCAAATAGTGAGCAATACTATTGACAACTCCGCTCCTTCAATAACCTCAATTAATTTTTCTCCGCAAACAATAGATGTCACCAACGGGGCTGCTGATGTTACTATCACAGTAAATGTAACCGATAATATTAGCGGTGCAAAAATGGTTGTTCCAAATATACAGTTGCCTGGAGGAAATGCTATGGGCCAGAGCGCAACACTGATCTCCGGGACCACGCTAAACGGAGTGTGGCAGGCTGTTATTACGATCCCTCAATATTCGCAACCCGGCAATGCAACAATGTATGCTGTTTCTCTTTATGATTCAGCAAACAATAATGCAACTCCTTTTTATGCTGATCTGGTTAATCAAAATTTGAATGCAGACTTTCAAATAATCAGCAATACTATTGACAACTCCGCTCCTTCAATAACCTCAATTAATTTTTCTCCGCAAACAGTAGATATTACCAACGGGGCTGCTGATGTTACTATCACAGTAAATGTAACCGATAATATTAGCGGTGCAAAAATGGTTGTTCCAAATATACAGTTACCTGGAGGAAGCGGTATGGGCCAAAGCGCAACACTGATCTCAGGGACCACACTAAACGGAGTGTGGCAGGCTGTTATTACGATCCCTCAATATTCTCAACCAGGTACCGCAACAATGTATGCTGTTTCTCTTTATGATTCAACGAATAATAATGCAATTCCTTTTTATGCCGATCTGGTTAATCAAAATTTGAACACTACCTTTCAAATAGTCAGTGGCACAGTACCTGTTAATTGGGAATCGCTTGTAACTGCAACAATTCACGACCACCGATCCATCATCTCATGGTCTGTGTCTTCACAGATCAATAATGCAAAATTTATCATAGAGCACAGTATAGATGGTATACATTTTAAAGTCGCAGGAGAACTAATAGGATCAGAAAGCACTCAAGCAGAGATGAAATATGAATATGTAGATCCTGCACCAAATCAAGGGAACAACTATTATCGTATCAAACAAATTGACAATAATGGTGAATACAGATATAGCAATGTTGCTTATGTTCGATATGAAATACAACAATTGCAGTTATGGCCTAACCCTGTACCGGATATCGTAAATATTACTGTTCCTTATAGTATGGAGGTGTATATTGCTGATCTGAATGGAAGCATTATTAAGAAACATTATCTTACTAAAGGAGCAAACAAATTTTCTTTAGGATATTTAAGTAAGGGGGTATATTTTTTAACTACCAGGAACAACATTACTTATACCTTCATAAAACTATAGCTCCTCCTCTGCCCTCATACGTGCAAAAAATGGTAAAGTTCCAGATACAACTGAATTAATAATATTATTTATTGTGCTACTAAACAATATGAATATTGCAACTCACTCCATCAGTATTATAAGTCAATACTACTGATTTATAATTACGCAATCGTTCCCGTAAAAAGCCGCCGCTATCAGCTAACTACTATCAATAGCTGATTTTAAAATTCAGGCAATAAAAAATTGAGCAGAACAGAATACTTTTAAAAAAATACATGTAGTTTTATCATGTTTTAAAACCTTTGAGCAATTGATTTCCCTCATCGTTCATCTCTACTAAAGAGCGGGATAGTTTTTTTTGATCGAGTAATTTGAACGGGTGTTAAACACAGATATTACTCAATATGCACAGTTTAATATTACGTTTTACTTAATTGTAAACTTATACGTGCAAAATGATTGGTTTTGCTATTCCTTTATCCTAAGTGTGTATTTTATTATTATTTTTTTAATTAATTCCATCAACGGGATTTAATATTATTTTGTTGCATATGAAGTCGAAATTTTCCCTTGTTATTTGTCTGATAACTATTTTTTTATCCTCTCATGCTCAGACTCAAGAACTTTTTGCATATAGCGGTAAGTATAAAGGCAAGCCTACCGAAAATATTTCCGGCGCAACCAAACTCACGCTAAACAGATCAGTTCTGGATCTGTTAAATAAAAACTTAAAAGATAGTGTTCAATTATCGCTTCCTTATAAAAATAACCAAACGTTGGTTCTGAATTTGCATAAAGTAAACCTGTTTAGTTATAATAATGCTGATGTGGTATTGGCAAGTAGTTTAAAACAATATCAGTACAAGCCCGGATATTATTTGCAGGGAAAGATCGCTGGTCAAAGCAAATCCCTGGTGGCCATCAGTATTTTTGAAAAAAGTGTAGGAGGCGTACTATCAGTAAATGGAGAAAACTATACACTCTCTATTGCCAACACCATTGGAGATTACGAAACAGACAATTATATCATATACGCTGATAAACAATATACCGGCGCAAAAATTCAATGCTTTACAAGCGATGACAACGGCAAAAGTATTTCTCTGGAAAATTTAAAAGCAAGGCCTGCCGGAACTTATGTTGGATGCCCGGTAAATATCAATTTCGAACTCTCTTATAGTATTTATGACGGGGCAGGAAGGTCTGTACAAAACGCTTTGAATTATTTTACCATTTTATTCAATGGAATTCAGGCGATATATGCTAATGAAAATATTTTGGCACAGATCAGGGAAGTTAAAGTTTGGGATGTGATCGACCCGGAATATAATATGCTAAGTACCAATAGTGTTTTAAATTCGTTTAAGGCCAGGCTTCCCTGGAATTTTAATGGAAATATTGCCCATTATTTAACTACAAATAAGTTAGGCGGAGGACTGGCATCTTTAGATGTTCTTTGCGGAGGCGGTAAAGGTATGTGTGCAAATCTTTCATTCACTTATGGAGCTTACCCAAATTATAGTTTTTCGATAAATGGTGTAACGCATGAAATTGGTCATAATATCGGATCACCACATACGCATAGCTGTACGTGGCCGGGAGGACCAATCGATAATTGTTCTCCTGTTCTGGATGGGCCTTGCTCAACTGGTCCCACTCCTCCCCCCGGTGGCGGCACGATAATGAGTTATTGTCATACGGTTAGTTCCGTAGGTATCAATTTTGCAAATGGCTTTGGGCCTTTACCCGGTAATCTGATCCGGCAAAAAGTAGTAACAGGCTCTGATCGAATGTATGGATGCCTTTGCGAATGCAGCAATATCAGCTTAGATATTACCACGCAGGATATTGGTTGTGGAAACCCTACCGGCTCTGCTACTGCAGTTGTAACCAGTGGCAAGGGACCCTTTACTTATTTGTGGAGCAATGGCTCTACAGATGCTACGGCTACCAATTTAGCTGTAGGTACATATTATGTTACCGTTAAAGGAGAGGGTGATATATTTAACCCGAACTGCACCGTTACAAAAGGAGTTAAAATTAAATCTTCGGGTAATACGATCACTGTAAATGTATCGCCGTCTACTGCTACAGTTACAAAATGTATTAATGAAACGTATACAATGACTGCATCTGCAGTTCCTGCAGGTAGTTATCAATATCAATGGTTCAACAACGGAGTCGCTATTCCTAATGAAACTAACAACACGTACACTGCTTCTACTACGGGCACTTATTATGTAACTGTTGACAATGGCACCTGTAAAGGACAATCAGCTAATTATAAACTTACATTTCAAAACATCCCTACACCGGTTATTTCAACAAGTGGAACCAGCACTGCTATTTGTTCCAATGAAAATATTACTTTATCCATCCCCAGCACTACCAATTCAATAGAATGGTTACTGAATGGCTCTCCTATTCCAGGAGCTACAAGTAATTCATATGTCGCTAATGCGGCAGGCAATTACCAGGTAAGAGTTTATTCTCCTAGCTCAAGTTCTTGTACAAATACATCAGCTACTACAACCATTACATTAAAACCTGCCCCGGATGCTACAATATCACCACTAGGTACTTTTAATGTTTGTAAAGGATCGCAAAAAACATTTACACATACAGCCAAAGCCGGCGAAACATTTAAGTGGTATAATAACACAACTGCAATAACCGGAGCCAATGTAAATTCATTTACCGCAAGTGCCGCAGGAGTGTATCAACTTGAAGTTACCGATGCCAATGGTTGTAAAACCATGAGCAATACTGCTACTTTGGCAATAAACGCTCTACCCGATTCTGCGCTTTTACCAACTACTGGTTATTTGTTATGTGATGGAGGCGAAGTAATGTTAAATATTAATTCACCACAGCAAGGCATTGAGTATAAATGGTATAATGGCAGCACATTCATTTCTACAACAACTGATGGTAAATTAAAAATATCAAGCAGTGGTAATTATTCTGCTACTATGACCAACAATATCACAGGGTGTTCCAGTACTTCAGATACAACTTCTATTACTATAGCCGCTCCTCCCAAAATATTTGCCGGTAATGATATGAGTATAACAACAGGACAAACAATTCAATTGCATGTTGTTGAAGTATCTAATTTAGGTATAAATAAATTTGAATGGACTCCATCAACAGGTCTTGATAATCCATATAGTGCAAACCCGATCGCTTCATTAAATACAAGTCAATTGTATGTTGTTAAAGGTACTCATCCTTCGGGTTGTACAGCAACAGATTCTGTAATGGTAAAAGTTTACAAAGGTCCTGATATATATGTTCCAACAGCATTCTCTCCTAATGGAGATGGAATGAATGATATACTGAAATGCTTTCCGGTAGGAATAACAAAATTCATATCCTTTAAAGTGTATGACAGAGAAGGAAGAATTATTTACACTACAACCGAAGCTCAGAAAGGATGGGATGGCTATTATAATGGCAAAAGAGTTGATGCAGGAAATTACATTTGGTTTACAGAAGGAATAGATATCAAAGGAAACTTATTAAAAAGAAAAGGCAATGTTATTGTTGTGCATTGATCTGCCAACTGACTGAATCAGTTTACCTAAGAAGAAATTAACTCACTTACTACTATCTGTAAGTAAGCTGTAAGTCTGTAGTGAGCGTATCTATGTAAATAAATTTCAGCGATCTTAACATTCCTTGTGATGATCGTTTATTCATCTTTTGACTACGATTTCCATGAAAAATAAATGCCGGAGAATCGCTTCTTCCGGCATTTATAATAAAGCACTTTATTATTTTTATTTAGCTTTAATAGCATTCATTAATCCACCTGCATCATAAAACTCAGCGGCATAGACTATTTTATTGTCTTTATTAAAATCAAAAGTAGCATAGTAATTCAGTGATGTTTTTACACCCGATTTATGCTTGCTGATCCAGGTTCCATAATAACGTACACTACCATCAAATTCATGTGTAAGTGAATCGAGACCGGGTAAATAAGCTGCATTGATCAATTGAATACTATCGAAATTATCCCAATACCATTTTGAATCATTACAGTAGTCTGCTTTTTTTCCGGGTACGGTACCATAGACCGCAGGCACCCATACAGCACTATCTGCAAGTGTTGCAGCAAATGCATCCGCCTGCTTATTTTCAAAAGCAACGACAGAGGCTTTAACCGTAGCAAGATTTTTCTCATACTTTGCTTTAGCATCGCTATCTTTTTTATCTGCGTTTTCCATTGAAGGTTTCTGATTGCAAGCAATCATTGATAACAATGCAATTAAACAAACATGTAACTTTTTCATAATAATAGTTTTGGTTTAGTTATTCTTAAATATACTATTTAAATAAGGAATAAGAAATCCCTGCTTTAGCAAAGATTTCTAATAGTGTATCAGTATCATACCTCTTCCACCTGTGCCGCCTACACCGATACTGCCGTTATCAAAACCGCTACCACCACCACCACCCGGTTGCATTCCGGGAGTTGTTTTAGAAACCAGCACATAAGAATTATCGGATGCTTTTATTACCATCGTCCTACCTTTTCCCCCGGTATTGGGTACATAGGGGCTATTGCCCCCATTGCCACCCGATGTAGCTTTCAGAAATTCAGTTGGAGATGTTTGGAAGTACTCTAATTTATTAATGGCCCCCGCTTCTCCATTAACTCCAAAATAGCTGCGGAATAAGGCACTACTGATATCAAAACCACCGCCTGAACCATAAGAAACATTAATGCCATCTGTTTGTGCACCACCGCCGCCCATGGCATAAAATGAAACACCGGCGGCCGTAAAAATGCTATTGGCTCCATCTCCACCAATGGAAGCTGCACCAAGGCCTCCGGCACCAGTATTATACGGAAGTACATCTCCCGGAGTAACTGTGATATTAGCCATCATATAGCCACCACTGCCACCACCGGCATCTTTGGAGCCTCCGCCTCCACCGCCCCATATTTCCACCATAATTTTTGTAACTCCATCAGGAACCGTCCAGTTGCCGCTGGCAAAACTCAGGTTAACAAAATTTTTATATTGACTCAAATCCACCCACTGTGTACTACCATTGCCATTGGTCATTACTACCTGCCCGGGCTGACCACTTACATCATTCAGCTTAAGGTTTCCGGCAAGATTAATATTACCTTCCACATGTAATTTTTCTGTAGGATTGGTTGTGCCAATGCCAACATTTTGAGCCATCCCATTTAAATAACAACCTAAAAATAAAACGGATAATAATGTTCGCATGATCTTTAGTTTTAGATGAATAAGAAAGATAGAAATTATATCCTGGATATTTTTGTTTATTTTAATTGTTAAAATCTGCAATAACCTGCATGCTACCCATTACTCTTAAAAGCATATGATCTTTTCCAATTAAACCCAACTACCCTATTGAAGAAAGTATAAATTTTTTCAATACAATTATCGTGGTATAAAAATTGGATTCATATCAAAAAACATCACTATGAAACAGTTTCATATCTATACAACCATCATATGCATTACGCTTTTCTTTTCTCTCAATTCATTTAAATCTCCTGAGAACAGCAGTATTACAGAAAATATTTTACGTCTGACCAATCAATTCAGAAGGTCGTATGGCTTGAATGAACTTACTATCCGGAACGAGTTGAATGCATTGGCCCAGAAACATAGTGAGGATATGGCCCGTGGAATGGTGGCTTTCGGGCACACGGGTTTTTCTCAAAGGAACGCTAAGGCTGTCAAAGTCATTCCTTCCGTTCGGAGAGTTGGCGAAAATGTTGCTTATGGTGCAAACTCAGCTAAAGAAGTAGTAACAATGTGGAAGAACTCTCCGGGACATCGTAAAAATATGTTGGGCAAATACAGATACATAGGTATTGGTATTGCTAAAAGCAGGCGTGGTGTAATATATTATACAGAAATATTTGCCGGATAGATGATCATTGTAGCAGAAAGCCCTCCTGCTATCCTAACCAATAGAAAAGTAAATTCATCAACTCAACACCTTGAACAAAAAATCTTCAATAAATCGGGTGGCAAATTCAGATTTATTTTTTACAGACACATCAGTAAGTCGGGGTAAATTAGCACTAAAATATTGCTGATGATGAGATGTTTCTATTAATGTAGTACTGAGTGATCTTGGATATTTATATTTTGGATTGTAAGAAGAAATAACTTCTGCAATTTTAGCGCACAGATCTTTATATGGTTTAAACACAGCATCTTTATTAATTGTGGCCACTTCTTTTACTAAATAAACTTTACTGCTTTCTGCAATGACTATCTGATTTAACAACTTCTTATTATAATCAAATTGATTAGCACTTTCAGCCAGTTCATGCGTTAATAAGTGCACAATTATCTTCAATCTTTCCCGTTTGTCTGTAACATTCTCCAGCTTAAATGTCACCAAAAATTCCATATAACACCAGTACCAGTTTAGTATGTACAACAGCAACCGGTGCTTATTTTCAAAATACCTGTATATAGTTGCTTCTGTACTGTTGATCTCTATTGCCAGTTTTTTAAATGTAAACTGCTCAAACCCCAATTCATAAATTAAGTCAATGGCTTTTTTTACCATTAACTTACCCACTTCACTGCTTTCAGGATTTCGCAGATAGATCTTGTCATTGATGTCAAACTTAACTTGAAAGTCCATATTGTTATAGATTTAGACAAAGGTAGCAATTATTTACAAACGATAGCAAATGTATCTTTAAAAGAATTTAAACAATTATTTAAGATAGTATTACTATTGTTTAAAGCAGTTTTTATACTTTTGCGGTACAACTAAAAATTATAACCGGTATGCTGATCAACTCTTATGACAGATGGTGGGTAGTCCTAAAAATTTGGGAAAGCATTGTAAATGAAAGCAGAAGTTTTGTATTACAATTACAATCATTTATTTCAGCAGATATCAATAAGATCGCTTCGCATAATAACAAACCTCTGGCACTGCCAAAATTGAATGCGCTGCAGATAGCTGGTCTGAAAGAGAAAGAAAATCTGGATATTTTCAGTCAGGTACAGATCAATAATACAATGGTTAATTTTTCCAATGCCATGGGAATGGCCGAACGCATTAAAACCACCATATTTCCGGTAACATATCGACTCTTTTTGCATTTCTTCATTTATATTTTTGTGGTTACGCTGTCGATTGCCATCAGAGATATTGAAAGTTATTTTGAGATCCCTTTGCTGCTGGCTATCTCGTCAGCATTTTTCCTTTTAGAAAAATCAGCTACGCATTTGCAGGCCCCGTTCAGCAATCGTCCGACAGATACTGCAATAACAACTATAGCAACTACTATCGAAATAAATATCAAACAATTATCAGGAGAAACCGATGTTCCCAAACCTTTACAACCTGAAACATTTTATTCATTATAACAATTAAATCAAACATCCATGCGTACACAATCAAAAGAAACACAAAGCAGCTTAACGCCAGACACTGCATTGCAAATATTAAAAGAAGGCAATCAAAGATTTATTAACAATCTTAAAGCCAACCGAAATCTGTTGCAACAGGTTAACGAAACATCCTCAGGGCAGTTCCCTTTTGCTACTATTCTAAGTTGTATTGATAGCCGTACTTCTGCAGAACTTATTTTTGATCAGGGACTAGGTGATATTTTCAGCATTCGTATTGCAGGAAATATTTTAAACGAAGACATCCTGGGCAGTATGGAATTTGCTACTAAAGTGGTGGGTACAAAAATAATAGTGGTACTGGGGCATACAAAATGCGGTGCCATAGTGGGTGCCTGCAATCATGTGGAAATGGGTAATTTAACCACATTACTTAATAAGATTCAGCCGGCGATCGTTAAAGAAAAAACAACCATCGAAAACAGAGATGGCTCAAACCCTGATTTTGTACAAAATGTGACGGAGATAAATGTGCACCTTACAATTGACAGGATAAGAAGAGAAAGCCCGATCATTGCTGAATTGGAAGAACAGGGCCAGATAAAAATTATCGGAGCATTATATAATGTGGAAACCGGTGCCGTGAATTTTTATGCATGATCAATTTCAGCAGATCAAAAATATTGATCAGATTGATATGGTTATACAGCGCATATATGCAACATAGCTTTAAGCAGTTGCATATATGCGTCAATAAAAAAAACTGTATCCTTAATAACTGCTACCTATTCCTTGCACAAAAGTGCCACTGGAGTTATAAGTATTAACTACACCGTTCTCTCCGGAAGTAGCACCGATCTCTGCTACCATTGTATTGCTATTGTTCTTTACCTGCATATTTCCTGCTGAACCACTCACTGACAGTCTGAGCCTTTCGCTACCCGAAGAATTATTGACATACACATCTCCATTTCCACTGCTGGTTTGTGTAAGTTTAACAGAGGTATAGCCCAAATAGTTATAAAGAGCCAAATATCCACCCGAGCTGGCATTACATTGCATGTTAACGCGGCCATTGCCTTCTTTATTATTTACATAAATACTACCACCGTCCGATTCATTACATAGGGTCAATGTTCTTTTACCGGAAGTATTGTATACGCCTATATACCCTCCGCCCCCATCATTAGAACTTGTTAATCGCATCATCTCTTGCCCGGTGCCATCTTCTAATGCCAGGTAACCTTCATTTTTGGTAGTGTAGGTAATATTCACCAGTTTTTTTCCTTCGGTATTGTATGTCTTAATAATTCCTTTGCCTTCATCCTGTGTCATTTTAACCAATACATTTCCATAACTATCCACTACTTCTAATCGCTTAGCCTGTAATACATCCGGAACTGATGCAGGTTTTTTAAATGCCATAAAAATTGTAGCAAACGAGGCTATCATTAAAACTACGATCATTTTATAACGCCGATTGGAGGCCTCCAATTTTTGAAGACGCATTTCAATAGTATTCATAACAATAAGTTTAGGCACAAAAAATACTCTTTTTTGGGCATATCTAATAATATTTTGGGCATATGTTACAGCCACAACTTATTTGTTCGAATCGGGAAACTAAAATTATAGGGTATGCTATAAAACAAGGCGACGGAAATCACTAACATCTCCTATCTTAGAGAGGAGGATCAACCTATTCCATTTTCTTAAAAAATCAGTTTGAGATTTCACCCTGTGTCCAGGAAGCTCCGTTTGAAGGTGTGCCCGGGCCAACAGGTACTGCTCCCCTCAGATCAGGAAGGGCAAATGTAGAAATTCCGTCTCCACCATAGGTGGTTCCTACTAAATTGAACAGGGCTTCATTGCTTGCAATCGACAATAATTGGCCATTACAAAATGCCCATCCTGCAGGTGCATAGGTCCCTGCAAAAAGTCTAACCTCTCCAACTATCTGTTGAGTATAAGAGGGACTCCCACTACCGGAAGAAGGAAAGATACCATACAGGGAAATAATGTAATTAAGCCCCAAACCTTTGTGGCCTTTTTCAAAAACAATATTACCTCCTGCTCCTTTTTTAGCAACATCGTATTGTAAACCGCTACCGGTAATAATAAGATCGGTTGTTTTGGTGGTGCCCGCCACTTCCAGTTTTACAGAAGGATTGATCAACCCTATACCTACATTTCCGTTGTCTAATATGCTCAATCTTTCTTTCAGGTTACTTACCAATCCGGTTGCAAACGTAAATAAGCCCAGCCTTGCATCTGTAGTATTTTGCCCAATCGTTCTTATAGCTCCTGTATAATTTGCACCGGTGCTAAAATATAAAGAGGTGCTTATGTTTGTATTGAAAGCCTGTTTGTTTTGTAGTAGCAGCACAGCACTATCATTTGCCGACACATGCAAAGGCATTAAAGGACTTGTTTGGTTGATACCTACATTTTGTGCTGAACAAACTGCAATGCAAAGGATCGAAAAAAAACTCAGGGTAAAATTTTTCATGATTTTTATTTTATCGGATACAAACTTAGTACTGTAAAAATAATTGATCGTTGGCATCTCAGCTAAAAAAATAACATTCATACCCTGCGCTCTTTTATACCAACAACAAAATAAGGTTCGTTTCACTGTCGAACCTTATTAACATTCTTAACGGAAAAAATCAGATCATTTTTTAAGAGAATCTGTAACAACATGATTTGCTGTATCAACAGCCATTGGTGGCATTGATTGCATCATCATCATCATTTCTTTTGGATCCATAAATATCCAATGCTCCACAGCCTTACCATCTTTAAATTTGGATACATCAACAGAAGACATGGAAGTGGGCTTGCCCATCGAGGAACCTGTAATTGTAGACCAGGTAAAAACATATTCATCATCAGCAAGACTTTTAGACATCTTAGTTTTCATGTCGGGCATTTGTGCATGGTATCTTTTCATTTCTGAAACTATGCTGTCAAGTCCTTTTACATCGCCATGCTCACCTCCATGATCAACAGCATCAACTGCAATATAATCTCCCATTTTACCAAAATCGCCTGCCTCGTAAGCTTTCATGATCGCTTCATTCACTTCCATGTTTTTCTTTGCCGTGGCCGACATACCTCCTTCATTTTTGCAGGATGCACCAATGATTGTAATAAGTAAAGAAAGAAAAAATAGCTTTTTCATAACAGAATACTTTTTAGTGTAGGAAAAAGGTAATACATTTTTTTTACCTATGCAAGCGATTTGATCCTTCAATAAGAAAAAATGTGATAGATTCCCGGTAACACTAAACAGAGAAAGTTCTACTTACAAATTTTTATGTATTTTGCAGTATCCTACTCTTCTATGATTTAACTGCATACGAATTCCTGCCACATGGAAAAATAATTCACCTGCCCGGGCAGTCAAATTATTCATAAAAATTTTTAAAGAAATTAAGTATGTCAAAAATTTACTCTCTTATTTTATCATTTTGTATCTCACAAATATTAGTAGCCCAATGTCCTGTCATTAATGGCGCTATGGTCAATTCATGCGCTCCTTCCGGTGGCACAGCGGAGGGAAATAATGAATTTATTTATTTTACAACAGGTGCTTCGGGAGCAATCTCTTTATATAAATTCAGCTATGGTTCCAACACTCCTCCTGCTACTAACTCACCCACGGGAATTTTAGCCGGCACTCATGCCGCAGCAAAAACTGGAACAGGCACAATTGTAATTCAAAACGGATGCACTTTGCATGAAGTCACTTCTCCGTCAACAGTTATTCCTGCAAGCAGCAGCGTAGTATTCATCCCTTATAATTTCGATCAGCAATATGACATGTCCGCATTATGTAAGAACGGTGATCTGTATGTAGTATATATAGACATCACAGCAGCAAGTGACAGTAAATGGTCGAATAATGGCACGTTGGCAAACGCTGCTACAACATTAAGATATTTACAGCTTGAATACAATGGAAATACCTGCACCTCCGGCATCAGAAGTTATGATGGTGATCTATGGGCCAACCCTGGAAATACACCCGAAGCAGATGGGAATTCATTAGCATGGGATGCATCAGGAAATACGCAGTATGTAAATAATGGCTGTTCTATAATTGTAACCCCCGTAAAACTAATTTCTTTCAACGCTATTCAAAAAGGTAAAGATGTTACCGTTACCTGGAAAACTGCCAATGAAATAAATGCCAAACAATTTGAAGTGGAATGGTCTGCCGACGGAACCAATTTTAAAAACATCAGTACAATGAATGCAGCAGGCACTTCTGATGTAAGTAAAGAATATTCTTTTTCAGATAAAAATATTACCACGGGTAATAATTTTTACAGATTAAAAACAATTGATGCCGATGGCAAATTCACCTATTCTCCTATCGTTAAGGTCAACTTCTCGGGCAGCTCATTAGTAAAAATTTATCCGCAAATTACTTCCGGTAATTTAACGCTCGAATTAAATGCGAATGAACAGGGAGTAACAACCGCACTGATATTTGATCACACAGGAAGATTATTATCTACTAAGCAAATACCGGTAGTATCCGGCTATAATAAAGTTCAGCTGACTGTAAACAATTTACCTGCCGGCGGATATATATTAAAGCTTGTAAATGTCAACGATATCAATATCACACGTTTTAGCAAATTATAGTTTACGCAACTAACAGTTAAGTAAAAAAGATGCTGAGTATATACACTCAGCATCTTTTTTTATTTTGATTATCCCCCAACCTTATTCGTTAGTACCGCAGTTAAATATACTGTTGGAAGGAATGGCTTAGTTTGAGTTATTTCATTCTGCATTTAATTTAACATGAAAAAGATAAACACATTTGTTCTATCTATATGGTACGAACAAAACACCAAATTTTCATTCCGTAAGTATTGCAAACATGCGATCGTTATCATGACTGCTGTTGCAGGTTTGAATACCGCAACAGCACAAGGCTATATCAACTTGCAGGAAGAATATTACCCTATCGTTGTGAAAGCACCAAAAATTGAAATGCCCGAAGAGGTCACTATCAACGGGTTTGTAAAGGATGAAACAGGAGCTCCCCTTGCAAATGCTAAAGTAAGAGCAGAGTATGGAGAAGAGTTACTTACCGATAATTCCGGTGCATTCTCTTTTACATTAAAAAAGGAAAAGGTTGCCTCACAAAATATATTTGTTAGTGCCGAAGGTGTAGTAACTGCTGTAAGAAGTTATCACCCGTCTATGGTAAATACGACTTATGATATTACACTTTACAAACCCTCCATATGCTGTAATAAAATAAAACTGTGCGAAGGTGTCCCTTTTACAACATTTACCGTAAACTTTAAAAACAATAGCAGCGATCTATCAGAAGCTACAAAAAAGCAACTTGACGCTATTGCAAATTCACTAAAAGAATGTCCAACAGGCAACATACGCCTCACCCTGCACATTGGCGAAAACAAATCACTGCAACGATCTGCAAATAATCAATTGAATGCTATTAAAAATTACCTTATTGAACAAAATGGTATTGCTGCAGAGAGGATAAAAACAAATGAAGTAATTGATAAGATCAATACAAATAGTGTAGATGTAATAGCCGAGTAAAATCTGCTATTACAAAATACCCACATGAGGGTATTGCAACAGATAAAATAATTTGAAACATTTGTGGCTAAAACCTCACAAATGAAGAAACTATTTTTTTTACTGATCTTACAATCAGTTAGCGCAATGCTGATAGCACAAAAAAATGCAGACTGGAAAAAAGATTTCCCCTCTAAAATAAATTGGTATAAAATTTCTGATGCAGGCGTGTTGCTGGTAGCAACAAAAGATGCGCTGTATGGAATTTCGCCGGAGGGGCAAGATGTTTGGAAAGCAGATGATATCGAAAACATTAAAGAATCTAACCTGGATTTTATTGAGAATACTCCCTACATAGTGGTAGTAAAACAAGGTACTACTAAAGGAACCAATAAAGTAGTGGATGTGGTAACGGGTAAAACGGTGATAAGTACGGCAGATGAAGGATTGGTATCAGTCAGTAAAAGATTGTATTTACCGAGAAGCAATAATTTACTTTTTTACGGAGCATCCAAACAAGGCTTAATGCTGATGCTGGTGGACCTGACAACAGGGAAAAAAGTATGGGAGCAGAAAAAAATATTCGAAAAAAATTCTGAGCAAATTGTTTCAGAAGCCGGAGAATTGAATGATGCCATATTGATCGCTACCAATAAAAGAATTTACAAGCTGAATAAATTGAGTGGCGAAGAAATGTACAACATCGATATGAAAAGCGATCTGCCGGTGCTGGCACCCAAGAAGAAAAAAGGTGGCATGTTTAGTGGCTTTAAAGCAATGGGTAATGCATTTAGCGGGAATATGGAAGAAGCCAATGAAATGCAGACAATGACCTCTGCTGATTTTTTTCAGCATAAAGACGATAATTCATTTTATTTCTGGAACCAGGATGTACTCACCAAATTTGACGTAGCTACAGGTAAAGAAATATGGAAAAGATTTGAATTGCCTTCTCCGGTTGCCTATATTTTACATGACACAAGAGGCATGTTGTTAGCAACTGCCGAAAAAAGACAAGAAGATATTGACAAGGCCAACAAAGGCGGCGGTGGTTTATTAGGAAAAATCAAAGCAAAGAATGCTGCCAATAAAAACAGGGCATCATTATATTTAATTGATCCTGCTACCGGAGCCGAAAAATGGAATAGTGATATCGACCTGAAGGGAGATGTGTTGGCCTATAAATTAACAGGCAATAAATTGGTATTAGCTACACAAAAAGATGATGGAGATAATTTTATCAGTATTGCAGATCTGGATGCCGGTAAATCAGTAACTAAAAAACCATTGAACATTAAAGGAGAAATTCAGGACCTGCAGGTAACCCCACAAGGACTGTATTACAGAACTACCGATCAGATAAATATTTTGGACCTGGAAAGCGGCGATAAAACATGGAAAAAAGGATTTACTGTAAAAAAGTGTGTAGGCTATAATGACAATGGTGGTGTGGGATATGTATGCGCCAATGATATGATCTACAAAGTGAATTTCAATACCGGAGATATGGAAGATTGGGTAAAAGGATTAGGCTTCAATAAAGATGAAGACCCGAATTCAATACAACTATTGCCGGAAGGTGTATTTGTTGCCTCTAATCAAAATGCAAGTCTGTATGATAAATCAGGCAAGTTGATCTATCATACTTATGTAGTGGCACCGGGCCGTACATTAACAGGTAAATTATTATCCGGGCTTGGTGGTGCAGCCAGTTTAGCTGTTGGTGCAGCCGGCGCTGCAAACAGTGCACAACTGAGTTATGCTAAAGGATATTACGGAAGTACAGATCCGCAACTCGACAGGGATATTAAAAACAGCAATCAATTGGCATCAGCGGGCATGTCATCTGCGATAGCAAGTTTTCAAAGTATTGGCAAACGCTTTAATGCTACTAAACAAGCCAATGGTTTTATTGCGATGCTGACCAACTTTGGCAACAGCAACCAGGCCAAGGATGCAGGTATAACCATTGTAGATAAAGTAACAGGAAAACGCAAAGCAGATATGTTGTTGGGAGATAAAACGAGTCCTGATTATACCATTGATGACCTGGGAAAAGTAGTGTATTATCACTCCGATAATAATACTATTGAAGGATTTAAATTTTAAAAGTCTAACCAATAAACAACCTTTATTTTTTTATACTTACAGCCGCCGGCGAAAATGCCGGCGGCTTTTACTTGATGGCCATATCAACTATTCATCACTTTCAACTTGCGGTACGGTTATTGGTTCGATAGTAGTAATTAAAATAAGATTATGAGCAATCAAAAACAATTCGGCGTTTGGATGGATAACCACCAGGCAGTAGTAGTAGGTAGTGATAATGCAGAAGAGGCCACTTTCCTGGTACTTGCACATGTAACTGGGGAAAATGTTTCCCAAAATTCAAGTGAAAAGAATGCCAACAATCATGAAAGAACTGTGCAGGCAAAATTCTTTAAAGAAATAACAACGCATTTGGTAAATGCCACCCATATACACTTAACGGGTACCGGGGTAGCGCAAGAACAATTCATGCATTACCTGGCAGATACTCCTCAATTCAAAAACGCAAAAACGGAAGAATCTACTTCCAATAAAATGAGCGATGAAAAACTGGTAGAATATATCACTGCCAAGTTTTAACGGATCGTTCGTATAAAGAATAAAGAAGTCCTGAGCCGCAAACTCAGGACTTCTTTATATACTTAGCCATAAAATAAGAGGCAACACAGTCTTCCAATACAATATCCTACCTATCTTTAATACGCAAACCCATTACACCTTGCGTAACAAGAAAAAACAAAAATTAAAAGAAGAGCAATTCTGGAGCAGCTTTGCTTTTTTTAATGTTCCCAAAAACTTAGAGACAATTCCTTCCCATATAGAGCGGGTGAATTTCCGTATCTGGGATCATGTAGAAGATGAACAGATAGAAATGATGGTACAGCATATACGATCCATCAATATGCTTGATCTTGACGAAACTGATATTACCAATTACAGCGTTCAACTCCTCTCCCAACTCGATTGCATTAAAGAGTTGCGATTGAAGGGTTGCAGAGAAATTGATGACGCTGCTTTTCCTCATCTTAACAATATCAAAGGGCTTGAGCTGCTGCATTTGGGTGGCACTTCTGTAAGTATTAACGGACTGATGCAATTAAGCGTTAACCATAATTTACGGATGTTACTGGTAAGCATAGATGAGCCTGAAAAACATCACAGTGATCTAACAACTATTGCACAACGCTTTCCCAATTGTGAGCTGATCGTAAACCACCAAGAATTTATCCCTTAATGTTGCTCAAAGATCCAATTGTCGGGCCACTACACCCGATTGAAGCGAATACCCCGGTGAGGGCATTGCAGCATAGCCCTGTGCCGGAGTAGCAGCGAAAAGCGGGACCAATGTTGATACTGAGGTACAGCTTGTGTTCAATAAATGCCCCCCTGCCTCCCGCTTTGGCAAATAAGTTGTAGTCTGTACAAATATTTTGAAATTTTTAAAGTAATTTCACGCCAAATACAAGTTGCTGCCACGCCAATTGCATTTATTTTAATTTTTATTAATATGAGTATTGAGTCATCAAGGGGTTTGCAGCAGTTTAAAAATGCCGTGGGCATTAAATTCCAGCTGTATAACAGTTTATTTACTTCTCTCCCGTTCCATCGTATTGAAAAAACGGGGATACTACTCTCTTTGCTGCTAAATATGTGCGAAGAAGGGTATAAAAACAAAAAAAGCCCTACAGAGATCATCGACGATTTCTTTACAAAACACACCACTTATACAGACCCGAAAGACAGGCTCGACCTGTTATTTCGTTTCATACAATTTACAGAAAGGCAGATAGTATTGTTTGATGCATTGGAAGATGCTGCCTATAAAGATGTTAATGACACCAGCGGTGTGGGTACTTTAAAACATCTTGAAAGCGAAATCATTCAACACGGTAAAGAAGAAGAATTAACTGCTAAATTAAAAGACTTTGCGGTAAGGCTGGTACTAACGGCCCACCCTACCCAGTTTTATCCCGATTCTGTTTTAGGTATCATCAACGACCTGGCAAAAGCGCTGAAAGACAATGATACCCTGCAGGTAAATATGTATCTGCAACAATTGGGCAAAACACCTTTCTTTAAAAAACAAAAACCTACCCCATACGATGAGGCCATCAGCCTGATATGGTTTTTAGAAAATGTATTTTATTCTGCTGCCGGGAAAATAATTTCTTTCTTAAAGAGTCAGTTTCCGCAGTCGATTGATAATAACAACCCTATCATCAACATGGGCTTTTGGCCCGGTGGCGACAGAGATGGTAACCCTTTTGTAAATGCTGATATCACTTTAAAAGTGGCTGATGCATTGAGAGGCGGTATCATCAAATGTTATTACCTCGAAGTTCGTCGTTTAAAACGCAGATTAACTTTCAGAGGAGTGGAAGCATTACTGACCGACCTGGAAAATGAATTTTATAAAAACATTTTCATTCCGGGACAACGGACGGATCTTACCAAACAATATATCATTGATAAACTGACCAAGGTAAGAGAGACCATTATTTATGAAACCAATGGCTTGTTCCTACACCTGATAGATCACCTGATCAATAAAGTAAATGTTTTCGGATTGCATTTTGCCTCCTTAGACATTCGCCAGGAAAGTTCCGTACACAACACCGTACTGGAAGCCATCGCTGAAAAGTCTGAAGCATTGCCAAAAGATTATGCTTCGCTGTCTATAGAGAAAAAGATGGATGTACTTACCGCCATCAAAAACCCTGTTACAGAAGATATTCATTTTACCAATAACGTACAGGAAGATACTATGGATAGCATCCGTGCTATTAAAAAGATACAGGAAGCCAATGGCGAACTGGGTTGCAACAGGTATATCATCAGCCAGTGCAACAGTGCACTGAATGTACTGGAAGTATACGGGCTGTTCTTATTAAGCGGCTGGGATAAAAAATCATTAAGTGTAGATATCATTCCTTTGTTTGAAACAGTGGAAGATCTGCATTATGCTGCTGAAGTAATGAAGACATTATACTCCAATAAAGTATATGCCAAACATTTAAAACAAAGAAATAGCCGCCAGACCATCATGTTGGGCTTTAGCGATGGAACCAAAGATGGTGGCTACTTTATGGCCAACTGGGGTATCTATAAAGCAAAAGAACAACTGACAGCTGTTTCCAGAGAATATGATATTGATGTAGTGTTCTTCGACGGTCGTGGTGGCCCACCATCAAGAGGCGGTGGTAAAACACATAATTTCTATGCATCAATGGGTAATAACATTGCCAACAAAGAAATTCAACTAACGGTACAGGGACAAACGATCAGTTCTAACTTCGGAACAATTGATGCCGCACAATTTAACCTGGAAAAATTATTGCATGCCGGTATCTCTAACGATCTTTTCAATAACCGACACGTTACGTTAGAGCAAAAAGACGAAGCATTGTTACAACAACTGGCAGATGAAAGTTTTGCTAAATATATTTCGCTGAAGAGCCATCCTTATTTTGCAGATTATTTATCGCAGGTAAGTCCGCTGAAATTTTACAGCGAAACCAATATCGGCAGCCGTCCTGCAAAACGTACGGCTTCTGCAAAACTTACACTGAAAGATCTTCGTGCTATTCCTTATGTAGGTGCATGGGCACAGTTAAAGCAAAATGTAACGGGTTATTTTGGTGTGGGTACTGCCCTGCAGGCAATGGAGAAAAAAGGTAAATTCAACGAATTAAAGAAACTATACAAAAACTCTTTGTTCTTTAAAACATTGATGGATAACTGTGAGATGGCGATGAAGAAAAGTTTCTTTCCGTTAACGGCATACCTTGCAGATGACCCTAAGTACGGTGAAATATGGACCACCATTTACAATGAGTATTTATTAACGCAGCAATACGTGTTAAAACTTTCGGGCAAATATGAATTGATGGGAGATTTTCCTGTAGACAATTTATCGATCGCTATGAGAGAAAGAATTGTATTACCGATATTGACCATTCAACAATACGCCATTAATAATATCAGGGAGCTGGATGATAAACTGATATCCAACTCACCGCTGAAACCCACTTACGAAAAGCTGGTAATGCGTTCTTCGTTTGGTATCATTAATGCCGGAAGAAATTCTGCGTAAACAAATTTTTTATGATAGCAAGTCAGGTACTTTGTACCTGACTTTTTTATGTGACGGGCTGTGGTACTGCTATTAAGCTTCAGTGGCGTCGCACTCTTGTGCGATATATCATTATTGAGCAACGGAATCGCTACAGAAAAAAATCATTGCATACCAGTATGCAACCTTTATTTGGATTTTTTCATCTATGGAAAAAATCCGCTAGCAATGAGATTTATCCAACACTACCTGTTCATGCTGATCTTATTTTTTACGCAAACGGTTCTCTCTCAAAATTATTCACCCTGGCAACATCCCGTCATTAAAGCAGCAGATCAGTACACTCCCGGATTCCTTGCACTTCATCACGCTACGGATGATGATCATTACATCCCACTTGCAATATTTGATACCCAAAAACAGCAACTATATTATGTCACCACTTTCGGAAAGATATTCGATTCCATTGCTGTTGGCCCCAAACTGGCGGAACAAATTGCCCTCAAAAATGTAGATGTATTTGATTATTTCTCCCGGCTGTTTACGATGGATTGCCTGGAGGAGATACATGCAATGAGGACACTTGTAACCATTCATGCCAACGACCTGAAAAAATACCTGCCCGAAAATTCTTTTATAAATTATACACCCCTGCTATCAGCTCCCGGTTCATCAGACAAACTATCCCTGCTTGATAATTATGAAAGATCGATCTGGCAGCAGTGCATCTTAATGAACACAATACTCTATCAGCCGGTAAATATCTATGAAAAAAAAGATAGCCTGAAAAACTATGAGCAGTCCAAATTAAAACTGCAGCGGGAAAACAACGGTAATGCTGTTCAATATGTGGGATATATCAATAACAATTCAATACTCTCGAAAGCTGTTTTAAATATGACAACAGCCACTGTTTATATTTATGATAAAAAAAATATCGTTGCAGACAGCTTTAAAATAAAACCAACAAGATTGCATGAAATAGATCCTGAAAAAGCTGACCTGTTTGCCATATACCGCAGCTGGCTGCAATGGCAATTAGCATACACCTGTACGTTTTTGCAAAAGCAGGCGGCTACCAATAAAAGAAAAACAGCAGCCGCAGATATGAGCAGCAAGCTGGTAAGGCCGGCACAGGAGCACATAAAATTGTTGCAGCAAAAAATATCTTATACCTTAATACCCGATATGACGATACCTTTACTGGATCTGATGGAAAAGGCAATGACCGATGTAAGAAAAAAATGGTCTAACAGCACCGGATGGCAGGATATTGGTATCGGCACTTCGGAGGTATTTTATGTTACAAGAGGAAATAAACAATATAATTTAACCAACCAGGTTGGGAATGTAATGGCAACTGTATCAGATAAAAAGATATACAAAACCATTACCAACAGCAGTGGTAACGGATATAGCAACACGATAGGTTTGTTTGTGCCGGATGTGGTAACGGCCACTGATTACTATCCCGGCGGTATGCAGATGCCGGGAAGGATCTACCCGGTACCACAGAACGAGCAAATACAGCCTGTTACTAACGGCGGTAGTGCTACAGCGCCAATAATACTATACAAGCATAGTTTTGAAGGAACTCCAATTGGTAGTAAGCCTTATGTAGCAGCGCCAAATACTATTGACAGCCATTTGAATAATAGTAGCTGGACTACCTCTCAACCAAGCTTTGGTAATTATGATGGAGTAACAGGTAAATCATTATCGCTCCCTACTGCTACACCAACTGAAAGTACTATTACACTTACATTTAACCTGAGCAGTGGGTATACAATTAATGTAAGCAGTTTTAGTTTTTATTGTCGTAATGGAGGCAGTTCCGGTTATCAGCAATGGCAGCTATCTGTTAATAATGTAAATGTTGGCAATGGTAATATTACAGGGAGCTTTGCATTAAATACAGTTAACTTATCTGGTCCGGCAACTTTTAGTGGGACAGTAAAAGCAGTATTAACCCTGAGTGGAGGAAATCATGGCTCAACCAATGTATTCAGGCTGGATGATTTTACGCTGAACGGATACATGCAGCAGTTGCCCGGTGCTGTTAGTAATGCAAGTGCAACAGATAAAGCGAAATATCCTTATAGTATTAATGGGCAAATGAGGAGTGATGAGATTGTGGTGAATACTACTACGGCAGAGTTTGGAGAATATGATAGTAGATTGATGAGAAGATGGAACCTAGATCCTAAACCAGATGTTTCAGTTTCACCTTATACCATGTATTCAAATAACCCTATTATTTACTCTGACATAGCTTTAGATACACCACGCAATGCTGGTAATGGTCAGTTAGGGCAACAATTTAGGTTTACCAATGATGGGACAATTGGAGATGGAAGTAGTACCGACCCTACATTCCTAAACATGCAAAATAGTTTTTTAGCTAATTTAAATCAACAAATTAACCAAGGGGGACATACATATAATGGGAATAATGTATCATTGAATACGAGTGATCCTTTAGCCACAGTTATAAACGTTACGTTTGGAGCCACGGGAACTTCACATTCAAGTATGGCCGGAAGTAGTATGTATATTAGTCTGTCAGATATGAGTGACAATGCTAATGTTTCTACACATGAATGGTTGCATACTGCAGGATTGATGGATAGGTATTACGAATTATATGGTAGAGCTAATGGAGCAAAAGGAGAACAATTTGTTGAAAAGCAGAGGGCTAATATTACAGTTCCAATGGGAATCTTGCCTTCTGGGCATGATGATAATCATAATGGAATGGCAAATATGATGAGTAATTTAGGTAACCAAATCACTTCCATGCAATGGGGAATTGTGTATAATCTGCAAAGCACTGGCAGAACGGAAGAATCTCTGGGTACTTTAGGGAAAGTATCTTTTGTATATACCTATGATTTTACCTATAATTCGGGATATATGAAGGCTCTTAGGCAGAGAGCTTTAAAAGCAACAAGTAGTTTATTGATAGCACAAACCAACAGAATAGCTTTTTCATCTACCAGTGCTTTTTCAATGAAGGGGCTAAATGGAACAACATTACTTGCTGTTCCGAGTGACCAACAATCTGAATTACCAGCTAGATTAAACAATTATATAATTCATACAAAATCCGGCAACATTTTGGGGTCAGATTTTTACTCAAATTTACAATGGGAAAAAGATCAATTAAATACAATCCAACGCTAATATGAAAGTTTGTTTATTTATTATAATATTGGTATTCGCTTCGGGGGCATTATACTCACAACAAAGAATTGTTAGAGGGGCATTCACCCCAACGTATACCTATCAATTTAATTTGTTCGAAAAGAAATTTATCGGTAGGATAAATATGATATCAAATTTCTTCTATCAAAAACCGAATAATCCATTTACTGATACCTTAAATTTTATATCTGATAGGGATGGGGTTTATGATATAAATGATACAGCAAAAAATAAGCTGGATAATTTGTTAGATGGGATATATTTTGACACATCTGTTTTTAATGGTAAAAAAATAAATGTTATTGATAGTTCTGGTCGTATTATTAAAATATTTGACACATCTTATAAATATTATACAGATAGTTTTATAGAAAGGACTTTGTTTTATCCAGAAATAAATTTTTTTATTCTTAAACAAAGCAAAAATCTTGATGTGGAGTGTCGTTATATAACAAGTTTATTTGATGACAAGAATAACATAAAGAGAATTACTCGTTATGGCAAAAAACACAAGGATATCTCATATAATAGTATAATAAAATATTTGGGGGAAGAAATCTTTTCTGATATGTATGAATTTAGTTACAAGAAAATAAAAAAAGAAAAAAAAATCACTAGACTAAATTACTATAGGTCGGATGAAAAAACTGGAAAAAAGATTCTTTATGCATCAAATGAATATTTTTATGGCAAAAATAATTTACTAAAAAAAACAGTTTTTAAACAGTTTAATGGAATTGCGAAAATAGAAGCTGTGATAAAATTTAATTACTATCCACAATGAGAGGGTTTCATAATAGTGATTTAGTTTCTCTTCCCCGCAACGTCTCTCACCGAGCCCAAGTAGCATAGCCGAGGACGTTTTACGGTACCCTATACAATACAAATGAAGCCGGGAATTATTTATGGGCACTATCACTTAGTTATAATGGAGTTATTTTAGATCCTAAATCTCTAGCAGAAGCTGGATCCAATATACAATTTAGACACGACGAACCTAATGAAAAAAAGGCGATTCAAGCGGGTATGAATAAGGGCTCCAACTTTGTGTTGTCGTCAGAAGAAGAAAAGTATTACGAAGATGTTTCAAATCGATATTGTGAGGATTACTCTGATTTTCATAAGGATAATGAAACAGGGATTTACCGACCGTCGAATACATTAGGATATCTTAAGGAGTTTAGGGAAAGAGAAGGGGTACAACCTACTATTCCAACCACCCCCTATTAACCGCATCAATTTTTTATATGAAATGTAGTATCATTTTTCTTGCATGTGCTTTTACTGCTATCACACTCAGTAGTTGTAAAAATAAAAATTACGAGCATGTTTTAATTGAAAAATTTAAAGCAGATAAACCAGCATTTCAAAAAATGCAGGATGAAATAATTTTAAAGTATTTTTCTGATACCTCAGAATTGCAAAAAAATAATCGAATTTCCTTTTTATTATGCAATGAATCTAAAAAAAGAATACATAATGATTATAGAATTTGTGATTCTATGATATCTAGCTGGATGAAAATGGAAGGAGTTGTAGCAATAAATTTTGAAAATGGGGGATGTGGAATTAACAAAAAATTTGATCTAGTTATATTTGAATTATTAAATTCATCTATTGATAATTATACTTATTACTATTATTATAGTTACTGCAATGAGTATAAAACTGCTCTTGAGACTGAAGGATGCAAAAGTATTCCACTAGCCAATAATTGGAGTTTGTTTATTGAAAAAAAATAGCCCAGCTAGCTGTAGTAAAGACGAAGTGGACACCTTAGAAGGAAAAAAAGGGTCATCTTACCTAAAGTAATAAGCGAAGAAAAAATAATTGCCGGTCTTTTAAAAATCGAAAACCTTAAACATAAAGCTATATTGATGACAGCCTATAGTGCCGGCCTAAGAGTAAGTGAAGTAGTCTCCTTAAAAATCACGGACATAAATAGCGATAGAATGCAGATCACTATTAGTAATGCAAAAGGCAAAAAAGACAGAGTGGCGACGCTCAGCAAAGCAGTTTTAGAGATTTTAAGAGAATACTTTGTAGCATATAAACCCAAAAATTGGTTATTTGAGGGGCAGTTTGCAGGTGAACATTATAATACCAGATCTGCTCAAATAATTTTTAAAGAGGCTTCCGCCGTTGTTGGTCGCCTGACCAACAACATTTGATATAAATGTTTTTCCTCGCTGTCACAGATATGCAGCATGGATAAGTAGCGCTGGCATATCTGTGCCAGCAAGAGATTGTTGATTTCTACTCTGACAAAATCGATTTCTTTAGTGAAGTTGTTGATTTCTCTCTTGCAGTTGTCGATTTCCGTCTTGGAGTTATTGATTTCCGCTCCGACAAAATCGATTTCTACACTGACAGAATCGATTTCTGCTCCGACAATGTTGATTTCTCTCTTGCAGTTGTCGATTTCCGTCTTGGAGTTATTGATTTCCGCTCTGACAGAATCGATTTCCACTCTGACAGTATCGATTTCTGCTCCGACAAAATCGATTTCTGCTCTGACAAAATCGATTTCTCCTCAGACAAAATCGATTTCCACTCTGACAGTATTGATTTCTGCTCCGACAAAATCGATTTCTGCTCTGACAGAATCGATTTCTGCTACGTATTGCTTAGTTTTTAATAATAGATATTCTTATCCTCCCCTTACCAAGGCCACTTATTTGTGCTGCATATATCCCGCTATAGCCAATGCGTTTCCCCCATTGTTATAAGTAAACCGCTTCGCAATTTTTTAAACTTTACCTATATTTAAGGTAAATCTGCATATTTAAACACACAGATACAATGACAAGAAATTCAGTTATCGCAAACCGGATCAGGGAAGTTCTTTTAAACGGTAAATGGATCGCCAATACAAATTTTAAAGAACAAATATTAAGTGTGAGCTGGCAACAGGCTATTCAAAAAGTTGATACACTTAATACCATCGCTTTATTAACCTATCATATAAACTATTACCTGGCCGGTCTGCTAAACGTGTTTAACGGAGGGGCTCTTGAGATCAGAGACAAATACAGTTTTGACCTTCCGCCAATCAGATCTGAAAAAGATTGGCATACATTGGTCAACGATTTTTTACACAATGCCGAGTTGTTTGCCAATAAGGTGGAGCAAATGGATGAAACCATGTTAGACCAACCATTTGAAGACAAAAAATACGGCACTTATTTAAGAAACATAGAAGGGGTTATTGAACACAGTTATTATCATTTAGGGCAAGTGGCTTTACTAAGAAAGATGATCCAGCAATAAAAAACCTACAATAGATCTGCATCAAAATAAACAAAACACCATGCTCATACAGACCTTACTATCTCTTTTTGAAAGAGATCTGAACAAACTGATCGCTGAGATCAACCTTTATAAAAAGGAAGAAAATATATGGCGGACAGAAAAAAACATTTCAAATTCGGCAGGGAATTTAGCACTGCATCTAATCGGAAACCTAAATACTTATATCGGAAAAGAGATCGGAAAAACTACTTATGTCAGAAACCGAGAACTTGAATTTTCTCAAAAAAATATTGCAAGACAAGAGCTGATCGAAAAATTAAATGACACCATCAGTGTGGTTAAAAAATCGCTTGCTACCCTAACAAGCGAGGATCTAAATAGCGAGTACCCTATTTTGGTGTTTGCAGAAAAGACAACAACCGAATATTTATTGGTTCATCTGTCCACTCATTTGGCTTATCATCTTGGACAAGTCAATTATCACAGGCGACTGATAGAGGAGTAAAACCCACCACAACAACGGCCAGGCAACAAGTTACTCAAACGATTATACGAAACTGCTCCAACAAACCATACAGGCTTCTCTCTCCCATTTACATGACTTTCATCATGTATCCCTCTAATGTAACTAAAGTTACAACACCCCTATTTTGGCTGCGATAATTTTACCATACAGATCACAACAATCAGTCAACTATATAAATAATAACAGTATGGAAATTTTAGTGGTTGGGGGCAATTTCGCAGGATTCACTGCAGCCCTCGAATTAAAAAGAAAATTAAAAAACAGGGCAACAGTAACAGTTATCGACAGAAGCGAAGACTTTTTGTATGTTCCCTCATTGATATGGGTGCCGCTCAAAAGAAGAGAGGTAAGTGAGATCAGTATTCCCAGAAGAAGTGTGCTGGAAAAAAAAGGAGTAAAATTTGTTTGCACCACTGCATTAAAAGTTGATCCCGATGATCAGATACTATATACAGAAAAAGGCAATTTCAATTATGATCAGTTGATCATTGCCACCGGCCCTAAAGTGAACTTTGATATTGCTCCCGGTGTAAGAGAACATTGCTGTTATATCGGCACACCTGTTGGTGCAATGAAGACAAGAGAAAAGCTGGAAGCATTCAAACAACAACCCGGCCCTATTGTAATTGGTGCCACACAAAGCGCCGGTTGTATGGGTGCTGCGTATGAATTTTTATTCAACATAGAAAAATGGTTAAGGGAACAAAAGATCAGGAACAAAGTAGATCTGTATTGGGTTACTCCTGAAGACTACCTGGGACATTTTGGAATAGACGGAATGCCCGGCGGAGAAAGTATGCTGAAAGCTTTTATGAAAATGTTCAACATTCATTACCGTACACAGGTTGGTGTGGAAGAAGTAACAGACCATAGCATCAGACTTACCAATGGCGAAACCATTGAAACAAAATTTGTGATGTTGATGCCGCCGTTCATCGGAGTAGATTTTATAAAAGATTCTCCTAAATTAGAAGCGATGACCAATGGCTTTTTGGATGTAGATGGAACATACCAGCACAAGAAATATAAAAATGTTTGGGCCGCAGGATTAACAGTAAATGTTACCGCTCCTTTCACTCCTGAAAAAGTACCGTATGCTGTTCCTAAAACGGGTTATCCCAGCGATGAAACTGGCAAGATCGTTGCAGAAAATATTGTACGCATTGCCAATGGCAACAATGAATTGAAATCAAAAAAATGGGGAGATATAGCAGGCTTATGTGTGATGGATGCCGGCAAAAAAGAAGTGTTGATATTGTCTAACAGATTATTTAAGCCAAGAAGTTTTGCTTTGATGTTGCCCAACGTATTGTATGATTTCACTAAAGTATTATTAGAGAAATATTTTTTGTGGAAAATGAGGAACGGATATTCTAATCTTCCCTGATGATCTTTATAGTTGTGTAGTGTAGCTGCCGGTGTTTCATTACACCGGCAGCTTTTTTATTTATTACAGCTCTCACTCCATCACCATCTTATTATATTTATTTCGGTACTCAACCGGCGTAAGGCCTGTTACTTTTTTAAATACCGTTCTGAAAGCTTTGGTATCAGTATATCCTACGTTGTACATCACTTCATTGATATTTTTGCGGCTGTTCTCAAAACTGCGTTTGGCCGATTCTATTTTCACCCGCTGAATATATTCCAGCACCGAATTATTAGTAGCCTGTTTAAATCTTCTTTCAAAACTTCTTCTGCCCAATGCTACCCTTTCGGCCAATTCATCTACAGCTATCCTGTCTTCAATATTTTTTTCAATGTATTCCTGTGCCTGTTTGATGGCATCATCAGTATGTTCTTTCTGTCCCTGAAACATGGCAAAAGCCGCCTGGCTGTTCCTGTCAATATCCACTGCAAAATATTTCGACGCAAGGATAGCCGTTTCTCTATCCGTATATTTTTCTACCAGGTGCAATAATAAACTCCAGTAAGAGTTGGCTCCCCCGCTTGAGTAGATACCCTGTTCTTCTGTGATCACACTTCCATCTACTAATTCCACTTCCGGAAACATGGCTCTGAATTCATTCGCTGCATTCCAATGAGTGGAACATTTTTTACCATTCAATAAACCCGTAGATGCCAGCAAGAAAGCACCGATACAAAGCGATGCCACCTCTGCTCCTTTCTTATGCTGGCTAACGATCCACGGAACAGCTTTTTTATTCAACGCCAATGCGGTGGCAATATCTCCACTGATGGCCGGAACAAATATCAGGTCGGTCTTTTTTACCTCATTCAATAACTGATCGATATGCACTGTAAATAAACTGTTGTGTAGTTTAACCTCTTTGGTCAATCCCACCAGCTTGATATTGAACAATGGTTTTTTACCCGAAGCTTCTAAAAATTGATTCACTGCTTTAAACATATACAGCGGATCAGCCACTGCTTCAATGATAGCCGTTTCGGGCACAAGAATTGATACATTTTTCATTCCATAAATATAGAATTTTTTATTGTCGCAAAACACCCATCAATTGTCGTTTTTGCACATTTTGTTATATTATAAGTCATCGTATGTTTGCAATACTAAACCAAGCTTAACCTTCAAAACATAAACAATGAAAACATTAACCGCTTTAACCAAGATCACAGTTGAAGCAAGTATAGATGCTCCTGTAGAAAAAGTATGGCAACTTTTTACCAGCCCGGAACATATTGTAAAATGGAACAATGCCTCCGAAGACTGGCATACCACCAAAGCTGAAAACGACTTACGGGTTGGTGGCACATTTTCTTCCCGTATGGAAGCCAAAGATGGCAGCTTTGGTTTCGACTTTGGCGGTGTATACACCAAAGTAGTACCGAATGAAGAGATTGCCTATACATTAGGCGATAACAGAAAAGTAGTCATCGTGTTTACCGTATCTCACCACAAAACCATCGTGACCGAAACTTTTGAAGCAGAACAAACCAACCCTATCGACATGCAGAAACAAGGCTGGCAATCGATAATGAACAATTTTAAAAAATATGTAGAAAACAACTAATCTTCTTTATATGAAAAAGACAAAAATAATTTACTGGGTCTTCACTATTCTGTTTGCCGCATTCATGGCATTTACTGCCATTCCCGATGTACGGTTAACTCCCGAGGCAGTTGCGTTTATGAAAACCCTTGGCTACCTTGATTATTTCACCCGTTTTATCGGTGTGGCAAAAATACTGGGTTGTATAGCCATCTTAATTCCCGGGTTTCCTAAAATAAAAGAATGGGCTTATGCAGGTTTGTTCTTTGACTTGATAGGTGCTACTTATTCTGTGATCGCAATATATGGCGTATCTCCGCAAATATCTTTTATGCTGCTTCCATTTGCATTAGGGATAATTTCTTACATCTATAATAACAAAGTGTATAACAACTAAAAACATCCCCATGTCAAATAATATTTATCCCTGCCTATGGTTTGATGGACAGGCCAAAGCAGCTGCAGAATTTTACTGCACCGTTTTCAACAATTCAAAAATAACAGCCGAAAATCCGATGGTGGTAACTTTCGAATTAGACGGAAAAAAATTTATGGGATTGAACGGTGGACCAATGTTCAAGTTTAATGAAGCAATCTCATTTGTAGTAAACTGCGATACACAGGAAGAAATTGACCATTACTGGAATAAATTGACCGAAGGCGGAGAAGAAAGTATGTGCGGATGGCTGAAAGATAAATTTGGTGTGTCATGGCAGATCGTGCCAAAGATCATCGGTCAGTTGATGAGTGATCCTGAAAAAGCAGCAAAGGTATCTGCAGTATTATTTAAGATGAGAAAACTGGATATTAATGCATTGGTGAATGCATAAAACATTTTGATATGAAGCAGTTGACTCCTTTACATGTTGACGAGTATATCTCTAGCTTTCCTGAAGATGTACAGGAAAAATTACAGCAGCTGAGAGCCATCATAAAAAAAGCCGCTCCAAATGCAGAAGAACTCATCAGCTATAAAATGCCGGCATACAAACTACATGGTGTGCTGGTTTATTTTGCAGCTTACAAAAATCATATTGGTTTGTATGCCACTCCTACAGCACATAGTCAATTCAAAAAAGAATTATCTGCTTACAAAACAGGAAAAGGCTCTGTACAATTTCCATTAGATAAGCCAATGCCTTACAGCCTGATCACAAAGATCGTAAAGTATAAGGTGCAGCAAAATTTACAGCAAGTAAAAAAGAAACCGTGACCACTTCAATTGCACCATACCTTACTTTCAATGGCAATTGCCGTGCAGCCATGAAATTTTACCAGCAATGTTTGGGCGGAGAACTCTCCTTACAAACAATTGGTAAATCGCCAATGGCAGATAAACTGCCGAGAGAGATGAAAAATTCAATTCTTCATGCGGTATTATCAAAAGGAGCAATTTCTATAATGGCTTCGGATATGGTGGCAGATAAGGGCCTGATCAAAGGCAATACAGTTTCGCTGCTGCTACACTGTAACAGCGAAAAAGAGATACGCTCATTGTACGAAAAACTATCTAAAGGCGGAGAAAAAACACACCCCCCGGAAACTTCTTTCTGGGGGGCATTATTTGGAGATCTTACGGATAAATATGGAGTGCAATGGCTACTGCATTACCCTTTAAAAAAATAGCCGTTTTGTTAGTTCTGTTTCCTTACATATTTTGTGAGGATAACAATCAGTTGTCCTTCAATTTTTCCTTCTATCTGTTCTGTATTATCTTCTACAACACGAATGTTTTTTACCACCGTACCCATTTTTGCATTTAAGGTAGAGCCTTTTACATCCAATGATTTTGTCAACACCACCGTATCGCCGTTCTGCAAAATATTTCCGTTAGCATCTTTATGCAGATCTACACTGCCATCATTATCATGATCGCCGGTAGCTTTTGCCCAGGCCAACCTTTCATCATCCAAATACATCATATCTAAATTATCTGCTGCCCAGCTTTCATTTCTTAACCGGTTCAACATACGCCATGAAACAACCTGCACACCCGGTACTTCACTCCACATACTCTCTGTTAAACAATTCCAATGACTGCTATTTAACTCTGCTCTCTTTTCAATCTGCGCTTTGCATGTTTCACATACTATGATACAATCATCTTCACTCTTGTTTGATGACGGCGGAACTTCATATATAGTAAGTGAATTTTCTGATTTACATAATTCGCATTTGTTTTCGCTTCTGTTTAGCAGTACATCTTCGAGTTTCATATTTTTTAATTTAAAATTCGGGCAAAGGTAATCAAATGGAATTTCATTTTTTATGACCAAGGTTTTTATTTAAGAATTGTACCATTTCCAAAATATCTTATATCTTCGTGCCATATTAATCCTACCATTAAGCCTTTCCCAATTTGTAGATTTTCTTCCACAGTTGCCCCTGAAAAACTATAGTGTTTAATCTGTAATCAGTAGTACTGAGACTTTTTTATTTGGCATTTAATTTGAAACTATTTCAATCATGAGAAAACATCACATCCTTTTAAGCTTTATTATCATTTGCCTGTTGGCATCTTGTGCAACGTCTAAAGAAGCCCGTACGTATAAGAGTTTAATAGACGGCAACTGGCAGTTACAAACCGTAGTTACTGAAGGTATTACCGGGAAAGTAAAGATCGATCTGTTCAATGAAGCAGACTTTCAGTGCTTTGTAGGTACAAGCTGGACGTTTGATTACAGAAGAAGCCTGGGAACCTATACTACCAGTAATACCAACAATTGTTTTTCTGTAAAAAGAAATTTCCGTTGGAGCATTTACGAAGCCCCGGGAGAACCTAAACTCTTTCAGTTTAAAAGACTGGATGAAAAACTAAAAGAAATGGACAATGGTGATGGTTATAGATTTACCATTGTGCAGTTGGATAAAACTACCATGCAGCTGAAATCAACTATAACTTTTGAAAATAAACCTGCTGCGATCATCTACAATTTTACAAAAAACTAACAACTAAATAATAATGAAAAACAGAACCGGAAATATACTATTAACAGCTGCATCAATGATGTTGCTGATAAGCAGTTGCCAAACAACAAAGAAAGCTACTAATCAGGATAAAGGTGTGGCCATAGGTGCAATCGGAGGCGGTATCATTGGTGGTATCCTTGGTAACAATGTAGGTAATAAAAACAATACTGCATTAGGCGTATTGATTGGTGGTGTTGTTGGCGGTGTTGCCGGCGGTATCATTGGTAACAAAATGGATCGTCAGGCTGAAAAAATAAAAACAGAAATACCCGGAGCAAAAGTTGAGCGTATCGGAGAAGGTATCAACGTAACTTTTGATGAAAATAATCCTGATGGAAGTAAAGCAGGTGTATATTTTGAAACTAATAAATATGCTATCAGCGCTAATTCAAAACTGGCATTGGATAAACTGCAAAAAATATTTGCTGAATATCCGGAAACAAATATTCTGATAGAAGGACATACAGATAATGTAGGGACTGATGCATACAATTTAAGTCTTTCTCAAAGAAGAGCAGATGCTGTAGGCGATTATCTAAAAGCTGTAGGTGTTCCTGCATCAAGATTAACGATCAAATGGTATGGAGAGTCTCAACCAATAGCACCTAACGATACAGATGCAAACAGGGCTTTGAACAGACGTGTACAATTTGTTATTACTGCAAACGAAAAAATGAAAGCCGAAGCAAAAGCTGAAGCCGAAAAAAATTAGACCTTGGGTACTTATATCCCTCAATGGAAACAGCATCTTACAGATGCTGTTTTTTTTGTATAAGCTATGTTCAGTAGTTGGTCAGTTTGAAAATTATAATAAGAACTGTTTTATAGGTAAATGTTCTTCTGTTACTTTTTTTGCGGAAAAAAAGTAACTCCCGAAATAATCGGGACAGGCGCCAAAGCCGCCCCAAAACGATTACATCCCGTTTTGGGGATGGTTCCCTGATTAAACTTTTGTACTTCCCGAGACTACGCTCGGGATTTTCAAACTGTAAACTGAACATTGGTAATTCTACATTACATGATATTTTAAAACTGACCCACTACTCTATGCTTAATATCCCTAAAAAAACTGATCAAACAATGCTAAACAATAACCTGGACTATCCGTCACCAGAGACATCAAATCCATTATACAGAAGGATCTCGAGCTAAATTGCAGGCTCTTTTAGTCAATAACCATCATCCAACTATAAGTGTAAATACGTAAATTATTTTTGCTTCATTGTCTGTTTTTAATTTTGTAAAAAACAAACTATGAAAGCTAATCTGGTAATAATTCATCTAGCTACAATTGCGCTAAACAGCCTTGCAGGGATAATCATCAGCGACTATAAAATGATGAATATGGTCTATGCTAATCTGAGTATCATCTTTTCATTAATGGTATTGAAATGTCTCAAAAGCAGTTCAAAAAATCATAGATTTTATCTCTTATTTTTTTTCATGATCAACTTGTTGGGAATAGTACAATTTTTATGTGCAGTAACTTTCCCTAATGAAGTTTTAGACAGCATGCAATTTGTTATTCTGCTTGCAACGCTCACACTCCAAACTGCTATATTGGTTCAGGCTAGCAGAATATAACAATTTAGTATTAGTAATCGGCATGAAATAATGTAAATGCAATGATGCAATTGCTTAACTACCATATACGTCCGTAAGTTCCCGGAACGGCGTGATCACCTTCTATAAAGTCGAAGTTCACATACCTGATCCCTTTTAATTCTGTTAGTGTATATATCGCAGTAGACACATAACTATTTGATCCGCTGGTGCCCATCTGTTGGGTTAACACATTACTATCAGGTATCTTTATAAAAATAGTATCATGTGCTGTTTTTATAAAATCAATATGAATATCGGGCCAGGTATTATTTAGAATGGAGATGAGTTTTTGTGGAGTTAATGTATCACTATTTACTTCTCTTAATTTGATCATGGTATCTTTCTTCAAAACGGAATCAAAATCCATTTTCCAGATTGCCTGAGAAGAGTTATCTATATTGATAGAGTCTGTGGAATTATTTAATGAGTCAATTTCCTTTGTTTGTTCATCTGTAGTAGATGTACAGGAATAACACAAAACAAACAGAAGCCCGATAAATACAAAAGGTAGTTTCATGAGCTGAAATTGATCAGTAAGCCTTTATCCCGATGTATTGGGAACAATGATTTAATCTTGTTGAAAATACTCTACCGCCAACGCATAGCCTTTTAATCCTAGCCCGCTGATAACACCAATGCTTTTTGCTGACACGTGAGATAATTTTCTAAAATCTTCTCTGCCGAAAATATTTGAGATATGCACTTCTATCACCGGAGTTTTAATAGCAGCAATCGCATCCCCAATGGCTACAGACGTATGTGTGTAGGCCGCAGGATTAATAATGAGCCCGTCATATGAAAAGCCAACACGTTGTATCTCATCTACCAACTCTCCTTCTATATTACTCTGGAAATAATGGAATTCAACCGTAGGGAATTTCTGCTTTAATGATTCAAAAAAAGCATCGAAGGTCTGAGCTCCATAAATACTGGTTTCTCTTGTTCCTAATAAGTTGAGATTGGGTCCGTTGATAATGGCTATCTTCATATCCACGAATTTAAAAGAATTACACTAATTACACTAATTTTTACACCGCTGATAAATAAAACGATCCTGTAATTAGTTGAAATCAGTGTAATGAAAACTAATTTACGTTAATCATTGAAATAAAGTCATCAAACAAATAACGACTATCATGTGGCCCCGGAGTAGCTTCAGGGTGATATTGTACAGAGAAGGCCGGTTTTCCTTTGATTCTGATCCCTTCGATAGAATCATCGTTGAGATTAAGATGAGTGATCTCTACAGCGTTTGAGGCCCTTACAGCATCTGGATTTACACCAAACCCATGATTCTGCGTAGTGATCTCACTTTTACCGTTTATGAGATTCTTTACGGGGTGATTCAATCCTCTGTGGCCATGGTGCATTTTAAATGTAGGAATATCATTTGCCAATGCAAGCAGTTGATGCCCTAAACAAATACCGAATAAAGGTTTTTCTGCTGCTAAAATTTGTTTTACAGTTTTTACTGCATAATCCATTGGTTCCGGATCTCCAGGACCATTACTGATGAAATATCCGTTAGGCTTAAACTCCTGCAGCTCTTCGAAACTGGTTTTTGCATTATGCACTTTTACGTAAGCGCCTCTTTCAACCAGGCAGTTCAATATATTTTTCTTTACTCCAAAATCCAAGACCGCTACTCTGATATTACTATCCGGATTGCCTAAATAATATGATTCTTTAGTAGATACTACTGAGGCCAATTCAAGTCCACCCATTGATGGTACCTTAGCCAATTCTGCTTTTAATTTTTCTACATCCATGTTATCAGATGAGATAATACAATTCATTGCACCTTCTCTACGCACATGTGCTACCAAAGCCCTGGTATCAACATCATCAATAGCAACTACCTGTTGATCTTCGAAATATTTTTGTAAAGAATTATCAGCCATAAAACGGCTGTATTGTTCTTCCAGGTTTCTTCCAATCACACCTTTCACTTTTACACTATCACTTTCTACATCTACGTCTTTTACACCATAGTTGCCGATATGAACATTGTTCATGATCAATACCTGGCCATAATAACTAGGATCGGTAAATACTTCCTGATAACCGGTCATACCTGTATTGAAACATATTTCGCCGGTAGTAGTTCCTACTTTCCCAAAGGATTTTCCGTAAAAAACTGTTCCGTCCTGTAATACTAAAATTGCTTGTTGAGATACGTTTGTTGGAGTCATTGTTTAAAGGTTATGCAAAGAAAAGAATTCAAATTGGTTAATAGATAAATATTTTTTTCACATTCGGCTCAGAATTTTCGGAATTATAAAATTTGCAGAATTAGAGTAATTAATTAGCAATAACTTTCAAATAGTGAATGCATTTTCATCACAAAAGTGCAATTCTGAGAATTCTTTAATTCAAAAAATTTTGATCTAGACATAAAAAAAACTCCGATACTAATACCGGAGTTTTTATATGATTATAATTTCTTCAAATTACGCTTCTGTTTTTTCTTCAGAATCAGTTCCGGTAGCTTCTTCAGCTTTTACTTCAACTGCTTCTTCAACAGCAGTAGTATCAGCTTTCTTTTTAGCTCCACCACTACGTCTTGTTTTCTTAGCAGGTTCAGCAGCTGTAACAGCAGTTTTACCGTAGATCTCATTGAAGTCAACTAATTCGATCATTGCAACTTCAGCATTATCACCAATTCTTTTACCTAATTTGATGATACGTGTGTAACCACCCGGACGACTAGCAACTTTTGGAGCAACTACTGTAAATAATTCTTTAACAGCAGCTTTATCGTTTAAGTAACTAAACACAACACGATGATTGTGCATGATCGTTTCTTTACTATCGGTAGCTTTAGTTCTGGTGATCAATGGCTCGATGTAAACACGTAAAGATTTAGCTTTAGCCAAAGTTGTAGTGATTCTCTTGTGAGTGATCAACTGACAACCTAAATTCATAAGCAAGGCTTTTCTGTGAGAAGCTGTTCTGCTTAAATTGTTGTTTTTGTTTCCGTGACGCATGACTTTTTTGTTTTAAATTTCCTCTGCACCGTGTCAGGATTTGCAGAGTACTGGTTATTGATGTGCTGATGTGCTGATGTGTTAATGTGCTAATTAATCAGCACTTCAGCACATCGGCATATCAACTAATTAATTATTCGTCGTCTATTTTCAATTTGCTCAGATCCATTCCAAATCCTAAACCTCTTTCGTTTAGTACTTGTTCGATTTCGCTTAAAGATTTTTGACCGAAGTTTCTGAATTTCATCAGGTCTTCTTGTTCGTATTGTACCAACTCACTTAATGAATTGATCTTAGCTGCTTTTAAACAGTTAAATGCACGTACAGAAAGATCAAGATCTTCTAATGGAGTTTTCAATACTTTACGTAATTGTAAAGTTTGTTCGTCCACTAAGTCTTCTTTCTTATCTTCTTTAGTATCAAAAGTGATGTTTTCATCAGTGATGATCATCAAATGTTGAATTAAGATACGGCTGGCTTGTTTTACCGCTTCTTCAGGATGAATAGTACCATCGGTAATAACTTCCATGATCAATTTTTCAAAATCCGTACGTTGTTCCACACGAGTGTTTTCGATGGTGTATTTTACGTTTTTGATCGGTGTGTAAATAGCATCAACCGGAATATATCCGAAATGAGAACTTTTTTCTTTGTGTTCTTCAGCAGGCACATAACCTCTACCTTTTCCGATAGTGATCTCGATGTCCAACTTAGCGCTGTTATCCATAACACAGATACCTAATTCAGGATTCATCACTTCAAAAGAAGGAGATGCTTCGCCGATCATACCTGCCGTGAATTCAGTTTTATTTTTGATAGAAAGGGTAATTTTTTCAGTACCGATCTCTCCTTCAATTTTCTTTTTGAAACGAACTTGTTTAAGGTTCAATATAATTTCTGTTACATCTTCAGTGATACCTTTGATGGTAGCAAACTCGTGATCAGCACCAACGATGTTGATACCAATAATTGCATACCCTTCTAAAGAGTTAAGCAATACTCTACGAAGTGCGTTACCTATGGTTACACCATATCCTGGCTCAAGCGGACGAAATTCAAACTGAGCTTCAAAATCATTAGCTTTTTGAAGAACAATTTTATCGGGTTTAACAAAATTTAAAATACCCATATGAATGTTTATTATTGTTTTTAAAATGAAGCATTTAGTAAAGTCAAAAGGTAAAAGTCAAAACCTGTTTTTTGGGTTTTGACTTTTAATTTCTTACTTGCTGTACAATTCCACGATCAATTGTTCCTTGATATTTTCCGGAACACTTTCTCTTTCAGGATATGCAATGAATGTACCTTTAACTTCGGTTTCATTGAAATCGATCCAGTTGAATTTTACATTCTTAGGACGAACATTTCCAGTAATAGAAGCATTCACAGCACTCTTATTTTTCAACCCGATAACATCACCTGGTTTTAAAGAATAAGAAGGAACATTCACCACTTCACCATTAACGGTAATGTGCTTATGACTTACTAATTGACGAGCAGCCTGACGACTAACTGCGATACCTAAACGGTAAACAGTATTATCTAAACGAGCTTCTAATAATTTGATCAAATTTTCACCGGTAACACCTTTACGACGAGCAGCCTCATCAAAAGTTTTACGGAATTGTTTTTCCAACAAACCATAAGTGTATTTTGCTTTTTGTTTTTCACGTAACTGTAAAGCGTATTCGCCTAAAGTTTTACGTTTACGGTTTGCACCGTGCATTCCGGGAGGGTTGCTGTTTTTAGTCAACCATTTACCATTGCCTGTGATAGGCTCTCCGAAAATTCTGGAGATCTTTGTTTTGGGGCCTGTGTAACGTGCCATAATTGTTAATTGATTTTTTAGTTACAGTGCATCATCGTAAAAATCTAAAATTTAATGATACACCCTGTTATTAAAAATTGGCAATAAACAATAGACAAATTGCCAGTTGCTTATTGCACATTGCTTATTTGATTATACTCTTCTTTTCTTTGGAGGACGACAACCATTATGTGGTAATGGAGTTACATCCTTGATCATATTTACTTCGATGCCATTTTGAGACAAAGAACGGATAGCACCTTCACGACCGCTACCTGGACCTTTTACAAATACATCTACTCTTTTTAATCCAGCATCTGAAGCTACTTTTGCAGCATCAGCAGCAGCCATTTGAGCTGCATAAGGAGTATTCTTTTTACTTCCTTTGAAACCCATTTTACCTGCACTAGACCAAGAAATTACCTGACCTTGTTTGTTGGTTAAACTGATAATGATGTTGTTGAAACTTGCAACGATGTGTGCATCTCCGTAGCTATCTACTTTAACTACTCTTTTTTTTGCAGCTGCTTTTGCGCTGTTCTGTGCTTTTGCCATAATTAATTTAAACTTAGGTAATCTTAAAAAATACACTCCGATTTTCATCAGAGCTGAACTAACCCTCCCGCTGGCTTATAAAGCGATCTGGCGTTGGTTCAAAATAATAAGCCTTATTAAAATTTAGAATACCGAATGTTGAATGACGAATTGATCGTTATTCAACATTCGTAACTCTTACTTATTTCTTAGCTACTTTCTTTTTACCGGCAACTGTCTTACGTTTACCCTTACGAGTACGACTGTTAGTACGAGTACGTTGTCCACGAAGCGGTAACCCTTTACGATGACGTAAACCACGGTAACAAGCGATATCCAACAAACGTTTAATACTCATTTGTACTTCACTACGTAAAGCACCTTCAGTTTTAAACTCATTGTTGATGATGTTACGAATAGCAGTTTGTTCGTCATCATTCCACTCGTTCACTTTTTTGTCAACGCTAATGTTAGCTTTTCCTAAAATGTACTGAGCAGTGCTACGACCAATACCATATATATAGGTAAGTCCTATTTCGCCTCTTTTGTTTTTTGGTAAATCTATACCGGCAATACGAGCCATAATTTTCTTTTAATTTATTGTTTTCTTTTTATTAGAATTGGCAATGAACAATACACAATTTGCTAATTGTCTATTGCAAATTGTTCTTACCCTTGTCTTTGTTTAAAACGAGGATTCTTTTTATTGATCACAAATAGTACGCCTTTTCTACGTACAATTTTACAATCAACACTTCTTTTTTTAATGGAAGCTCTAACTTTCATTTTGCTTTGTTTTATTTATATCTGAAAATAATTCTACCTCTTGTTAAATCATATGGGCTCATTTCAACCCCCACTTTGTCTCCCGGTAAGATCCTGATGTAATGCATCCGCATTTTTCCGGAGATAGTTGCCAATATTTCATGCCCGTTTTCAAGCTTAACTTTAAACATAGCATTGCTTAATGCTTCTAAAATCGTACCGTCTTGTTTAATAAGTGCCTGTTTAGCCATATAAATTTTGGAGTGCAAAGGTAAGGGTAATAATTTAATTATTACAAAAAAATGCCTACAAATACCTATAAATGTGACATTTTTTTAGTAAAAGGGGGCTAATGGGCGGCTTATCCCCATATTTTGGGGATAAAATAGCTTGCGGAACGAAGATAAAAATGCCGGAATTAAGTATTCCGGCCGTAACAACGTCTTTTTTAAAATGCCTCTTCGTTGAGGTGAACCTTGGTCATTTCGTAGAAATGGTTCTGTAATTGATGTACACTTATCCAATTACCAATGATCCTTCTCTCATCCCTGTACCATATCTCCATTTTAGAAAAATCACTTTTTATAGGTAATAGTATCCTGAATGCTCCTTTCATATATTTAACAGAGCCGTCTTCATTTTCCTGTTTGGTAAACTTTAAATTCATTAACTGCTCTTCATTCAGGGGTATCGGGCTCAATTGATCCAATTCGAACCAAAACTCCTGCACTCCTGTGTCTACACAGACCTGCTTTTCATCATGATTCAGATTAGTAACTTCCCCGGGAAGCTTGTCTCCGTCGTTATCGGCAATTAAGAAATCACCTACTCTAATGTCTTGAAATTTAATCATGGCAAATCGTTTTAATGTTACCTCCAATTTAATGTATTTTTTGGTATATCCAATTAAACTTACCGGCTTTTTATAAAAAATGGCCGCTGGTAAAAGCGGCCATTTTTTATTTATTGTTTAGACTGTTATTTGGTTAAAGTAAATACCACCCTGCGATTCTTTAATCTGCCGGCAGCAGTTTTATTTGAGGCTATTGGTTTTTCAGCACCAAACCCTTCTGCAGTGATACGACTTTCGTCAATTCCTTTTTTAACAAAATAGGCTTTTGCCGCATTAGCTCTGTCAATTGACAGCTGCATATTTTTATCAGCATTACCTACGCTGTCCGTATGCCCTTCGATTGAAAGTTGTAAAGAAGGATCAGCTTTTAAGACTTTCACTACATTATTTAATGCAGCATAAGATTTTTTGAGGATCACCGATTTACCTGTAGCAAACTGTAACCCTTTAGCAGCAATATTTACCTTTTTGATCAGGTCCTTTTTAACAGCTGGTTCGCTTGCCGCTGCGGCAGGTTTCTTAGCTCCTTTTTTAAGTTGAGGACAACCGAAATTATCTCTATCTCCAACCAGACCCGGACATTTATCTTCCTCATCATTCACGCCATCTCCATCAGTATCCGGAATAGGACATCCTTTGTATTTTGCTACTCCGGCCACGGTTTTACACTGATCTTCTTCATCATTTACTCCATCACCATCTGTATCAGGAATTGTACAACCATTGTATCTCGCCAGCCCGGCAATGGTTTTACAACTATCCATATCATCATTTACTCCGTCGCCATCTGTATCAGGAACAGGGCAACCATTATATTTTATTACCCCCATAACAGTTTTGCAACTATCCACATCATCGTTGATGCCGTCACCGTCTGTATCAACAACTGCTATCACCGCGGCTTTTTCTTCTTTAGCCAAAGGCGCTTTTACATCATTTGAATTTGATGCATTGTTATCATTTTTGGCTTTATGCTTTTTTGTTTTATATACTGTTTGTTCAACTACAGTGGTTTTAACAGCAGTCAGATTTTTTTTCTTTAGCCCTCCGAAACGAATACCGAAATGAACATCCGCTTGTTTTGATTTATCCATCAATGCAGTTAAAATACTTCCCGAACCAAAGAACAATGGTCCGATACGAAGAGACAACCCTGCATTGAAATTAGTAAGCTCATTATAATTCAACGGAATGTACAATCCAAATTTCCTGCCTTCATATCTTGGTGTAAGTGTTACAGAATTGTTGTAATAAGAGGCGTATTTATTATCCTTTTTTGCAACGTTTAATTGTGTAGACAATCCAACAAATAAATTTTTATGAATATTATAGTCTACACTTGCCTGTAAGTTAGTTGGCAACGATGCTTTATAACTTGACGCAGCGGTTCCAAGATTAGTAAAATATGGACTGCCGTCTAAATAAGTTTTAATCTCTTCTATAGATTTCCCATCCAGATCTGAAGGATACCATTTTTGTCCTCCGCTGATAGAAACAGAATAGGCGCCTGTTTTATTGGCATCAGGCGTATATTTAATAGACCCCATATCCATCAATGATACAGCTACTTTGTACTTATACTTGTTTGGATATTTTGCTGTAGCAGCATCTCCATAAGGACGATATTCATACACAAATCCAAGGTCTGCACCAAATCCTGAGCTTTTAAATTTAGTCAGGTCATTTGCTTCAAAATTATCAATATCCACTCCACTGATACCAATTGCTACAGCACCCGAAGCATCTCTGATATAAGTATCTCCAAGAAGATCTTCATCGGCTGTACCTTTAAAATTTGCAATGTTTGCATAAGTATTAGCTACCCCTGCCAGGTATTTACCGGTGATCCCTCCTTTCAGGAAATGATGCTTATCGCTATATAGCACATGTGCTAATGTGAGACCAAAATCTGCCCAGCCATTTACTACAATCTTTTGATTGGCATCACTACTTAATGTTAAAGGCAAAGAGCCCTCAAGATTATCATCTATACTTTTTATTAACTGTCCGTCTATGTCTTTAATATTAGCTAAAGTGCGAACACGGGTAGTAATTGCAACTGAAGTTTTAGGACCGGCATTAAACATAAATGATGGACCAAAAACATCAATATTGGCCATTGCATTTGTTTTTTTAGCACTGCTGCCAAACAGAACGCTATCAATATTTTTGCCAAACGCATCCCCGATATTATCGATCTTAAAAGATGCATTGTTATTACCGAGTCCTGCATGAACGGAAACAAGGTTGACATCCCATCGATAGCGGCTATCTGCAATGTTGGCCGGATTAGAAAAGACGCTGTTTACTCCAATATAATTCCCGGAAATATATCCCGGAAAACTTTGTGCAAAACTGATTACGTGTAGGGTAATCAAAGCGATAAAAAGAAGAATTTTTCTCATAACTGTTAGGTTGTTTAGTTTTGATATGAATTGCTAAGACGATACAAAATAATAAATAGTTGCATAAACGCAATAACTTTATACCCGAATTACTACTAATAACCTACTAAAACAAAAAATTGAAAAAAATAGGTTTACTATCCGATACACATCATTATATGGATGATATCATATTGGAGCATTTCAAAGACTGTGATGAAATATGGCATGCCGGTGATTTTGGTACTATTGCTATCGCAGAAAAACTGGGCTCTTCTAAACCATTGAAAGGCGTATATGGCAATATTGACGGCAATGACATCAGAAGCGTTTACCCCGAGCAATTAATTTTTATGTGTGAAGATGTAAAAGTTATGCTGAGGCATATAGGTGGTTATCCACCAAAATACAATCCAGAAACCAAGAAAGAATTACTCCTCCACAAACCTCAATTATTTATCAGCGGACATAGTCATATTTTAAAGATAATGTATGACGATAAACTGGAATGTTTGCACATGAACCCGGGTGCCGCCGGCAAACAAGGCTGGCACAAAGTGAGAACCATTGTACGTTTTACTATTGATGGCAACAATATAAAGGATTGTGAAGTAATTGAATTATAAAATTTATAAATACAAAACAATCTTCAACGTATTTTTGCAGCATGAGACTACCGATCACTATCCTGGGCGTATTGCTTTTCTTGTCATCCTGCTCTGATACAAGTGTTGAAAAAAACAGTAACACAGCAGACTTGCCTCTACAGGAAAAAGAATTAAAAAATGCCATAGAAAAATTCCCTGACTCCCTTTTATTAAAAGAAAATCTAATTCAATATTACTGCGATAACAGTAATTACTCACAGGCAATTGCAGAAGTAGATAAGTATATAAAAAAAGATACCGCCAATGCCCGTTTATGGGATATCAAGGCCACATTGCATTTTCAAAACAAAGACACTTTAAACACGATCAAAGCTTTTGAAAAAGCAATAGAAATTTTTCCCGATCCGCAATACATCATTTCATTGGGAACTGTTTATGCTCAAACAAAAAATCCGATGGCCTTAGCCATGGCCGATGCACTTTTAAATGCCCCTAAAGCCAATGCACAAACGCAGGCTTTTTTCATAAAAGGGTTGTATTATAACTACAACGGAGATTATGTTCAAGCCATTACCTTCTTCAATACCTGTATTCAGGCCGATTATACATTCCTTGATGCTTATACAGAAAAGACCATTGCTTTATTTGACATGGGTAAATATGCAGAGGCGCTGAAAACTTCCGAAAAATCGGTATCCATTCAAAGCAGCTATCCGGATGGTTATTACTGGATGGGACGTTGTTACGAAAAATTGAATAACAAAAATGAGGCTATCGCTAATTATAAGATAGCGCTGCAACTGGATGATAATTACATAGAAGCTAAAGATGCCCTGGGCAAACTAGGCGTTAAATAACCTGCATCGATATAAATCCGTAATTTTAATATTCAAAATCTATATATGGCTATAATAGCTCCTTCCTTACTTTCTGCCGATTTTTTACAGTTACAGGCAGATTGTGATATGCTGAATAAAAGTAAAGCTGATTGGTTCCATCTCGATGTAATGGACGGCAGATTTGTTCCCAACATTAGTTTCGGACCAATGCTGGTGGAATTTTTCAGAAAAAGTACTACCAAAGTATGCGATGTGCATTTGATGATCGAAGAACCAGAAAGATATGCTGAGGCATTCAAAAAAGCAGGTGCCGATATTCTAACAGTTCACCAGGAAGCATGCACCCATCTGCACAGAAATATTCAACAAATAAAAAGCCTGGGTATGAAGGCCGGCGTTGCCATTAATCCGCATACGCCTGTTGAATTATTAAAAGACATTTTGGGTGATATTGACCTGGTTTGTTTGATGAGTGTAAACCCTGGTTTTGGCGGTCAGGCCTTTATCCCTCATACGATCAACAAAATAAAACGCCTGAGAGAAATGATCGACGAACAACTATTAGATGTAAAAATAGAAATTGATGGTGGCGTTACATTAGCTAATGCTAAATCTATTATCGATGCCGGGGCCGATGTACTGGTAGCAGGCAGTACGGTCTTTAAAGCTGCCGACCCGATAGACACTATTGCACAATTAAAAAAGATTGTGTAAACTATTTATCTTTAGCATATGAGATCATTCATCACCCTTGTATTATCACTATTTTTCTTATCGGCAACTGCACAAAAAAAAGCTGCTTTTGTGAGTGGTAAAGTGCTGGATGAAAATGAAAATCCTTTAGCAAAAGTTTCTGTAACTATTTTAGGCAAGACAACCGGTGTTATCACCAATGATAGTGGCTATTTTAAAATAAAAGTTGCCGCCGAAAAAACATTGGCACTGGTTTTCTCCTACAGTGGCTTTAGTGAAACCAAGCAAATATTTTACTTAAGCGAAAATGAAGAAGAAAAAATTACTGTAAGATTAGAAAGAAACAGTAAAGTGTTGGATGAAGTCGTAGTGGGTGATGACAGAGAAAGAGAAAGAGTTGAAACAGGGCTTACCAAGATCAATCCCAAAAGTGCCATTACATTACCTTCTACTATCGGTGGTGTAGAAGGCCTGATCAAAATCCTTGTTGGTGGTAACAACGAACTTACCTCACAGTATAATGTACGTGGAGGTAACTACGATGAGAATTTAATTTATATCAACGATTTTGAAATATTCCGTCCTTACTTAGTAAGAAGTGGTCAACAGGAAGGGTTGAGTTTGATCAATCCTGAAATGACCAGGAATGTGAATTTTTATAATGGTGGATTTCAAAGTAAGTACGGCGATAAAATGAGCAGTGTACTGGATATCCAATATAAAAAACCCAGGGCCTTCGGTGGTTCTGTGTATGTAAGTTTATTGGAGCAAGGTTTTCATTTAGAAGGATCTGCCAAAAATGAAAAAGTTTCATACCTGATTGGTGTAAGAAATAAAAGTAATCGTAACTTATTAAGCAGCCAGGAAACACAAGGTTCATATATCCCTTCGTCAAATGACCTGCAGGCTTTTGTTACATACAAATTAAATGACAAATGGCAGTTGGAAATGCTGGCCAATTATTCAACCAGTAAGTTTTCATTCTTCCCTGAATCTGCACAAAAAACATCTTCTGTCTTCTCTCCTCTTTTTACCGCAAATCTTGGATTGGATATTTATTTTGAAGGACAGGAAAAAGATGGCTATACAACTAACCTTATCGGATTAAGTGCCGTAAATCAAATCAATAAAAAAACGAAACTAAAATGGATGGTCAGTCATTTTCAAAATAAAGAAAATGAGAATTTTGATATTGCAGGTGCTTACTTGTTCGGCGACAGAGACTTTGATAACAGCAGCAGCAGTTTCGGACAGATCGTAAATCCTCTGGGTGCAGGATATTATCAAAATTATGCAAGAAATGAACTGAATATTGAAGTTTGGAACGGAACACTGAAAGGTAGTATCGACAAGGGAAAGCATTTTATACAATTTGGTAACAGTATTGAACAAACGAATATAAAGGATAAATTATACGAATGGGAGTACCAGGACAGTGCCGGATATTCGTTGCAGCTAAACTCAGGCAAATTATATAATTTCTTAAATACCAATGCGTCTCTTTCTATCCAAAAATATACCGGTTACGTGCAGGATAATATCAGTTTTAAAAATGACAAAAGAGATATCACACTACAAGGAGGCATCAGATACAATTACAATTCTCTCAGTAAAGAATTTTTGGTAAGCCCTCGTGTACAAGCCAGCATAAAACCTAACTGGAAAAAAGATGTTGTAATAAAATTTGCAGCTGGGCTTTACAGCCAACCTCCTTTTTACAGAGAATTAAGAAAATATGACGGCACACTGAATATAGATGTAAAATCTCAAAAAAGTTACCAGCTGGTTGCCGGAATGGATTATAATTTCAAATCGAAAAATCGGCCTTTCCGTATCACAACAGAAGCTTATTACAAAAGTATGTGGGATGTTATCCCCTATGATATTGATAATGTAAGAGTGCGATATTTTGGCAACAACAATGCCAAAGCATACGCTTACGGTATTGAAACAAGATTATACAGCGAATTGGTAAAAGACGCAGAAAGCTGGCTTAGCATAGGTTTGATGCGTACCAGAGAAAATATCGAAGGTGATCATTATTACCAATATAAAAATGCTGCCGGTGAAACTATTACCTCACGTAGTCAGGACCAGGTTCCCGTGGACAGTGTAAGAAATGAAGTGGGTTGGTTACGCCGTCCTTCAGACAGGTTGATCACCATTGGTTTATTTTTGCAGGATTACCTCTCTACCAACAAAAACTTCAGAGTGCATTTGAACCTGTTATACGGAAGCAATATGCCTTACAATATTCCTAATAGTGTTAAATATAGAAATGGACTTATCATTGAGCCATATATAAGAGCAGACATTGGCTTTAGTGCACTGTTACTCAGTGAAAAAAACAAACGCAGAAGTCATAGCCCTTTCAAAAATTTTGATAACATCTGGGCAAGCTTTGAGGTATTTAATTTAATCGACCGTCGTAATACCATCTCTTATCAACTGATAAAAGATTTCAGTAATACAGTGTATAGCATTCCTAATCGATTGACTCCAAGATTAGTGAATTTTAAAATTGTAGGAAGATTTTAAATTTAACGGTTCGCATTATACATCAATAAAATATTTTTCATCATGAAAAAGTATTTTCAAACGATTGCCTGCAGCATCATGCTTATCAGTATTGTATCATGCAACAATACCGGCAAGCAAAAACTAAGCAACGCCATAAATGACAGCAGCAATTATCTTCCCAAAAAATATGTAGAACTAAAGCATCCTGAGTGGAGTAAGAATGCTACCATCTACGAAGTAAATCTCAGGCAATTCACGCCGGAAGGAACTTTCAAAGCATTTGAATCCCATCTGCCCCGCTTAAAGGATATGGGCATTGATATAATCTGGCTGATGCCCATCAACCCTATCGGAGAGAAGAACAGGAAAGGAAAAATGGGCAGTTATTATTCTGTAAAAGATTATTATGGGGTTAACCCTCAACTTGGTACATTGGATGATCTGAAAGCATTGGTAAAGAAGATACACTCAATGGGTATGCATGTAATTATTGATTGGGTAGCCAATCATTCTGCGTGGGACAATCCATTGGCCACCGAACATCCTGATTGGTACAGCAAAACACCCGAAGGAAATTTTCAACCTACTCCATGGTATGATTGGGATGATGTAATTGATTTTGACTATGATAAACCTGGCCTGCGTAAATACATGACTGAGGCATTGAAATACTGGGTAAAAGAAGCTGATATTGATGGATACCGTTGTGATGTAGCAGGATTTATTCCCGTAGATTTCTGGGATAACGCAAGAAAGGAATTAGACCAGATAAAACCGGTATTTATGCTGGCGGAATGGGAATCGAGAGACCTGCACAAAAATGCTTTTGACATGACTTACTCCTGGAGCCTGTGGGAAAAAATGCATGCAGTAACTGCTGATAAAAAAAACATCGGTGGATTGGTAGAATACATGGCACATGATGTAAGTACCTTTCCGAAAGATGCTTACAGAATGACCTTTACTGAAAACCATGATAAAAATTCGTGGGAAGGAAATCAATATTCTAATTTCGGAGACGGACTGCAAGCCTCTATGGTACTGGCAGGAGTGGTAAATGGTATGCCGCTCGTTTACAGCGGGCAGGAAGCCGGACTCAATCGTTCGCTGGCATTCTTTGAAAAAGATTCCATCCATTGGCAGCAACATCCTTTCTTCAATATCTATAAAAAACTTTTTGAGCTGAAACATAAGAACCAGGCATTATGGAATGGAGCCTGGGGCGGAGAAATGATTCGGATCTTTAATGATATGCCTAACCAGGTCATTTCATTTTCCCGAGAAAAGAATGGAGATAAAGTGATACCTGTGATCAATTACAGCAACAAACCAGTGAAAGTAATCCTGAATTCAAAATACCAGAAAGGTACCTACACCGAATTATTTACAGGAACAAAATATGAGTTAAAGGGTGACGATGAGATCTCTTTGCCAGCCTGGGGATACCTCGTGTTGGTTAAATAAAAAAGATCCGAAGTGCATTGCTTCGGATCTTTTTTATATTGACTAAAAATAACTCAGGTTAGTTTTAGGTGTTAAGGTCAGCAACGTTTCATACATCAGTTTGATGGTGTTCTCCACGTCATCTTTATGCAGCATTTCTACCGTTGTATGCATGTAGCGTAAAGGAATAGAGATCAATACAGACGGGCAGCCGTCATTTGCATATGCAAAAGAATCCGTATCAGTTCCTGTACTTCTGCTTACAGTGTGTAACTGCACAGGAATTTTTGTTTTGCTGGCAACATGCTGCACAACATCCAACAATTTATTATGTACTGCAGGACCAAACGTTAAAGAAGGTCCTTTACCACAAACTGTGTCTCCCTGGATGATCTTGCTGATCATCGGCGTAGAGGTATCATGCGTTACATCGGTAATGATAGCGACATCAGGCTTGATCCTTCTTGCGATCATCTCCGCTCCTCTTAAACCAATTTCTTCCTGCACTGCATTTACAATGTATAAACCAAAAGGTAATTTCTTTTTGTTTTCTTTCAGCAGTCTTGCAACTTCAGCGATCATAAAACCACCAATACGGTTGTCGAATGCTCTGCCTATTAAATTACCATAGGCTAATTCTTCATACCCGGCCTCATAGGTAGCTACTGCACCAATATGTATTCCCAGGTCTTCTGCTTCCTTTTTTGTTCTTGCGCCACAATCCAAAAACAAATTATCTACTTTAGGTTGTGGTTCTTTCGCTTCAGGGTTTTGCAACCTGGTATGAATAGCCGGCCAGCCGAATACCGCTTTTACAGCGCCTTTTTTCCCATGTATCAAAACCCTCATTGAAGGAGCGATCTGGTGATCCACACCACCATTACGTTTCAGATAGATTAATCCTTCCGGAGAAATATAATTTACAAACCAGCTGATCTCATCCGCATGCGCTTCAATTACTACCTTAAAGGTTGCCGTAGGGTTAATTACTCCCACAGCTGTTCCGTATGGATCAGTAAAAAAACTATCGGTAAATGGTTTGATATACTCCAGCCACATTTTTTGTCCGCTGCTTTCAAACCCTGTAGGAGAAGGGTTATTGATATAGTCTTTTAAGAAAGTGTAAGATTTTTCTGTAAGAATACTTTTCGCTTTTTTTGCCTTTGCCATAGTAAATTTTTATAAGAAACAAATTTAATTAAATACTTGCTACGAATGTTGTAAGTGCTGAAAATAACATTAACCCATCTATTATAAAATAATAGAAAAAATACCCTTGCTTTTTTGTCGAAAAATAATAGGCTATCAACAATGCCAATGCAGATACCTGCAATGCGGCAAACTGTTTTGCTGTTATCCCATAATGATAATAGAAAAAATTGGTGGCAAACAATGCAATAAATGTCACCCAGATAAAAATACGCAATGCTTTAGGAGATAGGTCTGTAGCCAAACTACGCATCCCTCTTATTTTATCAATTGCACTATCCCTGCTATCGAAAATAATGCAAAGCATCAGCATGAATAAAAAACGCCGCATACAAATAAACCCATCAGATGCTGTTAATGCTGCAGGAGGAATATGAACGGGAAGGTAGGCCGTTACATACATCCACGACAGACTCAACACGATAGTTTTTAATACGCCGAACCTTCTTGTAAAATTTAAAAACTTAAATGGCAATAAGGGCAGTGTATATAATACAGTTAAACCAACCGCTGGCAATACATACAATAAAGGCAACTCCGATCGCATAAAACAAATAAGCGTGCCAACTCCTGCAATAAGCAAGAGGCTGATCTTGCCGGCTTCTTTACCCAAATTGAAATTGCTGAAATATCTTTTACTTACCAACCAATAGAAATTATAACTGCATAAAGTAGCAAAAAAAATAAAGCCCATCAGGTAGATATCAATGGGAGTATTTGTTAACTGAAATGTTTGCAAAGAAAGTGCAGCTGCACAAAACGCAACAAAAATGGAATGGGATAAGATGAAATGTAAAATCTTTTTCAGGAAGATTTTATTTAATAATTACAATTGTTTCTGAACTGACAGTATCACTTTTGTTTTGCTTACTATCTTTTATTACAAATTGAAAATAACAGGTGTCATTATTGGCACAAAGTGGCTCCTGAATTGGAGGAATACCATCTACACGATAACCATAGGTAACAAAAATATCTCCATTTACATTTTTGGTAGGAGGAAAAGCAGGCAACGCAAAACTATCTTTAAAGAAATTCAACGAGCATTTCGGATTAACCTCTCTGAGGAATATTGAATCCACATCACCTTCCGAATCAGTAAAACCAAGTGTAAACTTAAGTATCTGCCCTTTATCCAACACCTTCGTATTTACAGATTTGTACTTTAACTGTGGAGCTGTTGTAAATTTATCCTTTTTACAACCAATAAAAAGTAAGGTAAATATGGCTATTAAAATTGTGTATCGCATCTTTGTATCTATGTATCACAAATTTAATGATTGAAATTGAATACTGCTGTTAAAAATATCGACTGGCCTGACAAGGTCTTTTCTGTCACTCCCGAAAATTTCGAGGAGCTGGCATTGGCTATATTTCAATTTCAACATGAGTTTAATCCCGTATACAATCAATATTGCCGGAGTTTACATATCGATATAGCCAACATCACTTCTTTAGAAAAGATCCCTTTCTTACCCATCAGTTTTTTTAAAACACATACGATCAAGACAACTGATTTTGAAGCAGAAGTAATTTTTGAAAGCAGTGGCACTACAAAAACGATCAACAGTAAACATCATGTAAAAAGTATCGATATCTATCAGGAAAGTTTCACCAGGGGATTTGATCTGTTTTATGATGCAGACCATTGCATCATTGCATTACTCCCATCTTACTTAGAACGAAATAATTCTTCCTTAGTAATGATGGTTGATAAATTGATAACAGCCAGTAATCATCCCAGAAGTGGTTTTTATTTGCATGATCTCTTTGCATTACAAGAAACCATCTTGGCACTTGAAAAAGAAAAACAAAAGACCTTATTGATTGGCGCCACCTTTGCTTTGCTCGATTTTGCTGAACAGTTTCCTATGTCATTGCAATACACAACCATAATGGAAACAGGTGGCATGAAAGGACGGAGAAAAGAAATTACACGTGCTGAAGTGCATGAAATTTTATGCAATAGTTTTCATGCAAAAAAAATACATTCTGAATATGGGATGACAGAATTATTAAGTCAGGCATATTCAAAAGGCGATGGTATTTTTAACTGCCCGCCGTGGATGAAAATTTTAGTCAGGGAAGATGATGATCCATTCAGCATTCAATCTGCCTCATTGAATAAAACATATAGCGGAGCCGTAAATATCATAGATCTGGCAAACATCTATTCCTGCTCATTTATTGCTGCCGAAGATGCAGGAAAGTTATACCCCGATGGAAGTGTTGAAATAATCGGCAGACTTGATAATAGTGATATCAGAGGTTGTAGCTTGCTAACGTTGTAGCAGTTCTTCAATTTTGTACTTTAATTCTCTCCCTTCCAGATCAATACCGGCAATTACGCCGTTCTTATCTAATAGGAAAGAAGCCGGAATACCATTTACCCCATATGTTTCAGCAACTGCCGATCTCCAGGCATCCTTATCCATCACTTGTGTATAGGTGATCCTGTCTTTTTTAATAGCCTTTATCCAGGCTTGCTTCTTATAATCTAATGAAACACCAAATATTTCAAACCCTTGTGCTTTGTATTTTTTATACAAGGCTACCACCTTGGGATTGGCTTGCCTGCAAGGCCCACACCAGCTGGCCCAAAAATCTATCAGCACAACCTTGCCTCTTAAAGATGACAGGTGAAGTATACTGTCTTTTGTATTCGGTAAACTTATTTCGGGGGCAAGCCTTCCTACGGCAACCTGTGCCTTGGCCACTCCTGTAAAAAGCAATACTAACAACAGCCATCTCTTCATCGACAACAATTTTTCTTTTTAAATAATGATAATATGAATAACAATATCTTTTTCATTTTTAATACGCATTGAAAAAATTATACTCTACTCTTAACAAAACGCCACGTTCCATCGACCTGTAAAATTTATCCGTCAATGGAAATCTGTATCCTATATCCACTCTGGCCCTGCTATTAAAGATCATTTGCAAAGAAGGTGCCAGATCGAGGTATGAAAATTTCCTGCCCAAATTAGTCTGACCAAGTAATTCAACCATCAAATTTACATTTGTTTGTTTGTAACTGGTGTAATCAGCAGGCAACATTAACTTTCCGATAGAGAATGAATAATTGAATGCATTACGAAAATCATCTGCAAAAATATATTTACCATTATCAAAGGCATGCACAACTGAAGCATTGGCAGATAAAGCGATCTTCTGAACCAATTGTGTAGCCACTATCCCTCCCTCATAACCGCTATTGGTTCCATACAAATTGATCGAAGCATCATGTATCAGACCATCATTCAGGCTATACCTGCCAAAAGCCGCCATCCTGAAATGACTATGAATGTCATCAATACTGTAGAACCGGTATTTAGCATACACACTCGCCCCTTCTGCATTAAATTTACCCGATACATTACTAAAAAAAGCATCCATATGTATCATTACTTTTTTAGATATCCCAAACATTACTTCCGGAATCAGGTGATACTCATTCTTTCCGGTATGCTTGTTTTTCATCAGCATATTATTCATTCTTATACCAACACTTTTAGCCGCCATATTACTGGCAGGCTCTGTATACACAAAGAGCTCTTGCGCTTTTACGGCATGATGCAAACAAAAAAACAATATGATCAGCAATATTCTCATAACAAAAAAATGGTGCCGCAACCTTATTGCGGCACCATACAATAATAAACTAAATAGTTACATGAAATATTCTTGTTCCTTTAGCCAACTTGTCTTTTGTGCAACAAGCCTCTGCTACTCCGGTCTGGTAACATTGCATTACAGTAAAACGGCTATTCTTTTTAAATTCTTTAGCCGACACAAATCCTTTATCTATAAAGCGAATTTGTTTATCCCCATTCACCGTTTGATCTGTAACATTCAAAAAATGAAATACAGTACCATTAATGGTGGTGTGTTTATCATTCGTTACAACTGCATTATCAAAATGAATGGTGGCAACAAAATTTGCTACAAAAAAACCGGCATCTTCTACTTTCTTTTTCAACTTGTCAAAATCAACTGTATGATCCGGCTTAAATGAAATATCAAAAGTTGAATTTTTGATATTTGCATCTACCTTATCTACAAAGTCCAGCGAACGCAACGCTTTATTGATAGCATTGCTACACATGCTGCAGGTTAATCCACTTGCCTGTATAGACACCTTGGTTACCTGCGCCTGCGTGGCAAACGAAAAAAGAACAGTAATTGTCAGCAATATTTTTTTCATATTGATACTGTTTACATTGTACAACAAGACTTCTCTTGTCCACATGATTTATCTGTTACAGATGCATGTTCTTTACAACAAGCTTTGCCTTTTACACAACCTTTTTCTTTACAACATTTGGCATCTTTGCAACATTTCATTTCTTTACAGGCAGCTGCATCTTTACCACATTTTTCCATATTGCAGCATTTTTTTACCTCTTCGGTAGTAACTGGTTTTCTATCATACTGGCAACAACCGGGAAGTTTATTATATGCAGCATCACTTGCTACAAAATCCTGTGTATCATATCCGGCAGCAGCTACTGATTGTTGTATTCTTTCAGTAGATGTTTTAGCGCCATCATATGTAACAACTAATTCTTTTGTTTCTTCACTCCAAACCGCTGTAGCGGCACCACTGTTTTTAGCAGCTTTCTCTATCTTTTTCTTACAGGTTTCGCAATTGCCCCAAACTTTAATGGTAGCTGTATTGGCCACTGCTCCCTTTTGTGCAAACGATGTAAAACTGTTGAAGATGCTGAATAATATTACAGCGTATATTGATAATGCTTTCATTTTATTAAATTTTAGATTTTATTAAACAATTAAAAAGTGCGTATAGCACAAGGCATCGATAACTATCGCTACCGATGTAACAGTCAATATTTGTCTATAGTCTGAAAACGCCATGCAATATACAAGCAGAAGGCTTTGTATATATAGGTGGTGAATGATTTTGTACTGTCTTATCTGCAACAGTATAAATAAACTTAGTTTCGTAGAGAGGATATTGGGTCAGAACAACGAAAACCGGAGCCTGAAAACTAAGGTCGTTTGAAACGCTTTTATGAGAGTCATTAATTTTGTAAAACTTGTGTTCATCATTGCAGCAACCCTTCTTCGCTTTCATTCCACATTTACCGCACTTGTCATTATCTGAACTATAAAAATCAACTCCGGCTTTTTTACCCATACAGTAATGTATCTCCATGGCTACTCCCGAGGAGACACCCAGATACAGAAAAGCTAATATGGCTACAAAAACCTTTTTCATTTACTAAGTAAAGTTAACACAAAAATCTGGTTACAATGTTAATGAAGTGTTTAAGGGAACACCGGTTTAATTCACAAAATTCCACCGTATACCAAACCTGAATATAAATCCTTGATATACATAGTGCGGAGCAGCAAAATTATTTTTAGTAAACCCGAAGCCATTGGTAAAATCTATTGCATTCAAATTTTCGGCTCTTAAAAAGCCTGTGAATGACTTGATCCTGAAATGTAAAAATGCAGCGATATCAGGCCTGTTTTTAATAGTAAGTGTATCCTGTGGCATAAACTGCCCCATCACCGGCGAATAGTTATATGCTTTGAATGGCGTGTAATACCTTAACTCAAGACCGGTACTCAAATTAAGATTCTTATAAAAAACACCTTCATACGCAATTCTGTTCCTGGTAAAAATAAACGGCACTTTTATAGGGGCTGCTGCATCAGTTTGTTGTAAGGTTATATCGGCATACCAACTCCAACGTTTAGATAATTTTATCTTTTTAGAAGCACTTGCCTGTATCAAATTAATGACCTTACTATACTGGGCTGTCTGATAATAGTTGGTAAAATAAATATAGTTGGTAATGAAATAATTTGCAGCAGACAAACTGATAAAAGGATTATCTGCAGATACTTTAGCCACCGTAATATTTTCTTTTTTATAAGATGCTGTATTACCGAAATTAAAAGAAGACAATGTGTTATAAATAAAAGACGGACTTCTGTTCACATTAGAAAAAGACAATTTTACATTCCCCCATTTTTTATTCAAAAATCTTTCTAACATCGCATTGGCAGAGTAGTCGCCACTATTGAGGCCGTTGAGGTAAAACTCTCCATTCACTAAAATATCCCAAAGCCTGTTTCTTGTTTTGTTTCTGTATTCTCCATGCAACACAATATTGTAAAAGTTTTTGCTGCCTCCCGAAAATGTACCGGTAATATTTTCAAGCCTGGCTCCTGCCAACAAATATTGAGCACTGTTCTTGGTATCAGGAAATTGCATCAACGAAAAATCATTGGTCACCACTTTCCATCGATCAGTCACTATCAGACTATCAGTAAACTTCTTCAATGTTGTATCGTACCATCTTTTATAAATGCCTGAATCAGCTTCCACATCTTTAAACTGATAATTGTAAGAGCTGTAAGTAAGTGTATGTTGAAAACGAAGTTTAGAATAAAACAAATATTCAGTAGTAGAATCGTTAATAATAATAGAATCCTTTTTACCAATATCATACGATTGACGGAGAAAGAAAGTAAAATCTTTATAAATGTTGCCCGTGGTAACTGATGAATTAAATGGATTGGGAAGAGAGCCGGAATCTCTGCCCAAATTAACCGGAATAGTAAAACGTTTCGAAAAATTCGGGCTCAGCAAAAAACTGTCATTTTTGATCCCCCCATTCTCTGACCCCTTAAGTGTATTACCCATCAACATGAAATAGGCGGCATATCTTTTTCTTTTACCCTGGTAATTACTGAATATCCTGTAACTGTTATGACTGGTATTTTGTGTAACAAAAAAACCGGGAGCAGTAATTAATTTATACTCGAAGCCAAAATTTAAATTAGGCATTGGATTTTGTGTGTGCAGTATTTTTATCATCTGCTCTTTTCCGCTGGCCAGCTGATAGCTCATTTGCGTAAAGGGCTTGGTTGTTTTAAAAAAACGGCTGTTATCCAGTGTATAGCGATAGGCATCGTATGCATGAAACCCGGCATCCCAACCTGCTTTTGTGAACGGAGTATAAATTAAAGAATATCCGGCAGAGCCGTTGTTGCCTAAATATTGCTGTGCGGCCGGTACCGAAAAATAGTTATAGAAATCATTGATAGAAGAATCGATACGGTTAGACTTGATCCCATCTATATATTTAAAACTGATGGTAATGGAATCCTTGGCATCATCCCTGTGCTCAAAACCCAATCCGGTTCTGCCCCCGGAAGTATCTGTTGTTCCTGTAGTATTTCTTCCACGTCTCGGGCCATCGGCACCTAATTTATCAAATACCCTTCCTATTTGTGCATAGGAAAAAGTATAAGCGATCACTATAAAAAGAGTCAGGAGTAATTTCTTCATTCTTTGATATTGCAGCAAAAATATGTATAATTAATTATAGAGTTTCGGCGGGTAGGTTGTTGATTTTCACAAAGTCTACTAAGGATGCACTGCGTTACACAGAGAGAATCTTCGAGTTAATGAACTTTCTCGGTGCCCTTTGTGCATTCTTGATGTATCTCAGTGAAATAAAAAAGCCACAGAGAAAACATTCTAATCAGAATACTATCTCTGTGACTGTTCAGCGTTAAACTTCTAAAAATTTATATCGCCGCTACCAATTCTTTGAATATATGTGTAAAATTAGGCTCCGCATGTTTGGCAGCCTCTAACACTTCTTCATGCGTAATTACATTTTCTTCTTCCCTGATACCCACATCAGTAATAACACTCATGGCAAATACATGCAATCCCATATGATTGGCCACAATACACTCAGGCACCGTACTCATACCTACTGCATCGCCACCTAAGGTTTCTATCATCAGGTATTCTGCTTTGGTTTCAAAAGTAGGACCCGTTACTGCAACGTATACCCCCTCCTGTACTTTGATATTTGCCTTAGCAGCAACATCTTTTGCTTTGGCGATCAGGTGCTTTTTGTATGGCTCTGTCATATCCGGAAAACGTGGCCCCATCGCCTTGTCGTTTTTCCCGATCAACGGATTAACCGTCAGCTGACTGATATGATCAGTAATGATCATCAGGTCTCCTACTTTGTATTTCCTGTTCACCCCACCTGCCGCATTACTCAGCAATAAAGTTTGTATCCCCAAAAACTTCATCACCCTGATAGGGAAAACCACTTCATGCATGGTATACCCTTCGTAATAATGAAAACGGCCCGCCATTGCCACTACCTTCTTTCCTCCCAATTCGCCAAAAATCAATTTGCCGCTATGCCCCTCTACCGTACTAACCGGAAAATGAGGAATATCCCCGTAAGGGATCTCTTTTTCCGCTTTAATTTCGGCTGCAAAGTTGCCTAAACCACTACCTAATACAATACCAACACTCGGAGTTTCTCCGTAAATTTTTTGAATGTAAGCAACCGCTTCATTAATTTTTTGCATCATGTTTTTATAAAATTTGTAGGCTAAGGTACAGAATTCTGTATTATTTATAATACTGGCATCGTTTGCATAAAGAAACAACCTAAAATCCAAACCCGGAAATCATAACTCAATACACTTTATTATCTTCGCCAAAACTTTTAAAAAATGAATCTTCACGAATACCAAGCCAAAGAGCTTTTAAAAAAGTACAATGTTCCGGTACAGGAAGGCATTGCCTGTAATACACCCGGTGAAGCTGAGGAAGCTTACAGACAAATTAAAACACAATACGGCAGCAACTTCGCTGTAGTTAAGGCGCAGATTCACGCCGGCGGACGTGGTAAAGGAACCATCGTAGGTAAAGACCAACGTGGTGTGGCTGTTGGTAAAAATGGCGATGCGGTAAAAGAGATCGCACAAAACCTGATCGGCGGTACATTGGTAACCATCCAAACAGGACCTGCAGGTAAAGTAGTCAATAAAGTATTAGTAGCACAGGATGTATATTATGATGGCCCTAACCCGGTAAAAGAATTTTACCTGTCTGTATTGATGGACAGAGCCAAAGGCCAGAACGTTATCATGTACAGCACCGAAGGTGGTATGAACATTGAAGACGTGGCACACGATACTCCTGAAAAAATATTCAGAGAATGGGTTTACCCGGGTGGTGGACTACAAGGTTTCCAGGCACGTAAGATCGCTTTCAACTTAGGTTTAAGCGGAGATGCTTTCAAAAACTGCGTAAAATTTGTAACCAATCTGTACAATGCATATGTAGGATTAGATTGCAGCATGCTGGAAATTAACCCTCTTTTCAAAACAAGTGATGATAAGATCATTGCGGTGGATTGTAAAATGGATGTTGATGACAACGCTCTAACCCGTCACCCCGATGTAGCAGGTTTAAGAGATGTGAATGAAGAAGATCCTACCGAAGTAGAAGCAGGCAAACACAACCTGAACTTTGTAAAATTAGATGGTAACGTAGGTTGTATGGTAAACGGTGCCGGTTTGGCAATGGCTACCATGGATATGATCAAATTAAGTGGTGGTGAACCCGCTAACTTCCTGGACGTAGGTGGTACTGCCAACGCACAAACTGTAGAAGCCGGTTTCCGTATCATCTTAAAAGATCCTAAAGTAAAAGCAATATTGATCAACATCTTTGGTGGTATCGTTCGTTGCGATCGTGTGGCACAAGGTGTCATCGATGCATACAATTCTATCGGAACTATCAACATCCCTATCATTGTTCGTTTACAAGGAACCAATGCAGATGTTGCAAAAGAATTAATTGACAAAAGCGGTTTAAAAGTACAAAGTGCTATCTTATTAAGCGAAGCAGCAGCTTTGGTGAATAAAGCAGTAGCATAATTTACAAACGTTTTTATAATACTCGAATCCCATCCGCCGCGGCGGATGGGATTTTTTATGGAACAAACATTTTTGCTTTGGTCATCATCGTTGTGTCACTCACTTGTACGGCATACCATTATTGAGCTTTTATCAAAGCGAAGATTATCTCAACATTTATTACTTTTATAGACATGTTTACCTATTTCCTTTGCTGGTTCCCAATGCTCCTGATAGCCATCCTCAATGGCACAGCAAGAGACCTATGGTATAAAAAATATCTTGGCGAATTAACAGCCCATCAGGTCTCAACCATTTCCTTGATCATCATGTTTGGTGTATACATCAATTGTATTGTAAAAATGATCCCTCCCCGATCCGGAGAGCAGGCCGTTTATATTGGCCTGCTTTGGTTGGCACTTACATTGCTCTTCGAATTTGGTTTTGGTCTTGCCCGTGGCAACGCTCTATCTAATCTTTTGGCAGAGTACAATATTTTAAAAGGCCGTGTTTGGATATTCATTCCTATCTGGGTAGCCATCGCCCCTTATCTATTTTATAAGATCAACTCTTAACAGCCCATTCAGCATGATAACACTTGAACCATTTGAAAGAACAGATTTTGAAAGATTGATTAATTGGATCGATACCGAAGAAATATTGGTTCAATTCGGCGGACCAATATTTTCATTCCCACTAACAATAGAACAATTGGAAGCCTATACAAATGACAAACAAAGACTTTCCTTTAAGGTGGTAGACCAATCAAGTAAAACACCTATCGGGCACGCCGAACTTTTTCCGTCAGACGATAACAAGACAATGAAAATTTGCAGGATCCTCATTGGCGACAAACAAAAACGTGGACAAGGACTTGGTCAGCAAATAATAAATGAGTTATTGAAAATATCATTCATAACACTTGGCAAAGAAAGAGCAGAACTCAATGTGTACGACTGGAATACAAGCGCCATCAAGTGTTATGAAAAAGTTGGCTTTACCATAAATCCGGATAAAATATTTACATCAACCGTAAAAGAAAATACCTGGACAGCCATAAATATGACCATCGACAAACAACATTGGATAAGCTAACACAACAACAACCGATCAATATTACCAGTGCATTAAATGACTTGATAAGGAAAGAAATTGTAGCATAACAAATGTCATTGGCGCTATAAACAATACAAAATGTATAAGACTAAAAGGTTGATTTTTAACTAAATATATTTTTTAACAGCGGCACATAATGTCATATATTTATGTGTTGTAGGTAATTAGCAAACATCATAAAAACATGTCGTACTCCTTTGACATAGTAGACCAAAAGGTTAATGAGACTGAATTTTTTCTCAGGAAAATGATTGAAGCTAAAAGCAATTGGTTTGAATTTTCTTGTTATTTAACCGCATTCCTATCATCATCCAGAGCAATTACATTAGCGCTACAGCGATTCAAATTTATTTCTGGATTTGATGAATGGTATAATCCGAAGCAAGCAGCTCTAAAATCTGACCCACTTGCTAAATTCATCTTAGAGGTAAGAAACGATAATGTTCACGGTGGACCAAATCCAGTTGTAGGAGGCTCTTTTTACAGAGGAGAATCAGAATATCGCTTCAAAGACCAAGATAAATTGGAGTATAAAGACATCGTTTCATGCTGTCGAGTTCACTTTATAAATCTTCTTGAAATTGTGTATGACTGTTACTTAGTTTTAGGTATTCATGTAGACCCACAACAATATTATACCCGTGAACACTTTACAACTATGGGTTTAACGATTGATGATGCTGAACTTGAAATTTGGGGATGGATAATGGACTCTTACATTGAGGATGGGTTCGACGAAGATGATAGATGGCATGAATTGCGTAGCAAAGTTGGTGAATGTAAAATCAATCATCTGTTCAACGGTTACTTAGGAAAAGTCACACCCCAACCCGTTATTCCAGATAGAATTGCAGACTTTGATTTTACTGACGAAGAAAAAGGATGGGTTTACATACCGCCTGGATTTGAAACTATCGAGGATTATATAAATTCTCTAGACAAAAAGGTAGACAGAACTTGAATAACTGTCTGCCGCACCGGTTCGTGGCACACGAAACGGCAAGCTTAATGTTGTTTCGTGTGCCACGAACCAAGGCGAAGAAAAAAATAAAATATTTTTCAGATTTATAATTCAACATATGCTTAAAAAACTCCTGACCATCATTTTATTTTTTTCTACAATTGACAGTTATTCCCAGTCGAAACAAATTGTTGGCTCATGGCTTTTCCGTGATTCAGCGAATGCAATTTCATTTTTCATAAAAGAGAATGGAACTATCGAAAAAAGGGCTGGACTTGCTGGTGAATATATTTGGGATAAAGCTCCTCAAATTGGTACATATACATTCAATAAACAAGCAACCCTTGTGATAACTTGGGCAGATAAAAGTATTGAAAATGGTAAGGTAAAATTTGTTGATAACTTCACTGCAGAAATTCAATTTACAAGTCCAAAAAATAAGGTTAAAAAGATATACACTTTCAAAAAAATAGTTGATGAAGAAGTCGTACCGGACAAGTAACAGCAGCCAACTGCCGCACCGGTACGTGGCACACGAAACGGCAAGCTTAATGTTGTTTCGTGTGCCACGAACCAAGGCGAAGAATAAGAAATTTTGAAGTAACATATCTATCAATTTAATGAACAGGAACGAAACTATTCTAAACGAGCCAAAAGAACTGGTTGTTAGAGGAAGCTATAAACGGCCAATAATTCTTGCAATTTTGTTATCAATTCCATGTATTGGACTTTTGACTGAGTCGCTTGACAATTGGAAAAAACTTATCAACGAAACTAACTACCTAATGATACTGCTTGTTTTTTTCATATATGGCATGTCAATTTACTATTGGTTCAAAGTCTTTGATAAAAGAATCAAACTAATAATAAATTCGAAAGGCATTTGGAGTTTAAAAACTGGCTTTATCGATTGGTCAAACTTCTGGTATTTTTATATCAAAGAAGAGAAAACGACTAAGGCTGGCACGTTTCATTTTATCATACTCAAGGTAAAAAACGATGAGAAAGATTACAAAATAGATCTTACCTTTTACGATAAAACATATGAAGAGGTTAAAGAAGCGATAAATATTAACTCTAAAAAATATCCGGCAATCGACCTAGGCTTTGAAAAAAATGCATAAAACTTCGCACATCATGGGGCTTTATGCTATTGGGGCTTTTTCCACCGCTGTAGGTGTTTCAATATCCCACATAAGCCAACTGTAACAAGTATAACATGCCGCCGTCTGGTCTCCTACCAACGGCACAATTTTAAAAGAGCCCTCTTATCTCCATATAACATTTCATCAAATATTACAGTGGCATATCAATCCTGCTGGTCAGAGACCAGGCGGGGGGGCATTCTGAATAGCAACATATTTTAAACTAAAAAAGAATGGTAACCTATCCTACTTACGTCATCTATGTATCCTAGTTAGATGGGGTAACCTATCCTCTTTACGTCATCTATATATCCTAGTTAGATGGGGTAACCTATCCTCTTTACGTCATCTATATATCCTAGTTAGATGGGGTAACCTATCCTCTTTACGTCATCTATCTATCCTAGTTAGATCGGGTAACCTATCCTCTTTACGTCATCTATCTATCCTAGTTAGATTGGGTAACCTTTCCTACTTACGTCATCAACATATCCTAGTTAGGTTATGTAACCTATCCAACTTATGTTATCTGCCTATCTTGGTTGGGTTTGGTAAGCTATCCTACTTATATCATCTACGTATCTTAGTTAGGTTAGGTAACTTATCTAGGTATGGTCACTAACGTAATCAGGATAGGTTGAGTAACATAGCTTAGTTAGATTTAAAACCAATCCAGGATAGGTATAAACAATAAAAAACCCGTCGAAAGGCGGGTTTACAATAAAGGCTTGTTTTAGTTTACTCTATGCCGTTGTTGGTCGCCTGACCAACAACCTTCAATATACCTTCCGCCATTTTCTTCGCCGTCGGGGTTTTCACAGTTTAGTCTCACTGCAATATTGTTTTAACCGTGAAACCCCGACGTAATGATATCCTCAAACACAACATAACCACACTATGACCTGACGCAGACACCCTCTTTTTTGACGCCATCACACCTCATTTGTCAGTGTTTAAATGGTATTTTTGAGTAACGATAAAAACAAAACCAATGGCACTAATTAATCCTCATATCAACTTCAACGGCAATGCCGAAGAAGCTTTTACGTTTTACAGATCCGTATTTGGCGGAGAGTTTGCAAAAGTGGTTCGTTTAAAAGATCTGGCAGGCGCCGAATTTCCTGTAGCAGAAAGTGACGAAAACAAGATCATGCACATTGCCTTGCCCATAGGAAAAACTAATGTATTGATGGGAAATGATGTACCGGAATTCCTGGGAAAAGTAAACGAAAGAGAGAACAGAAGTAAAATTTCAATCAGTGCAGAAAGCAAGGAAGAAGCGGATAAATTATTTAACGGACTTTCGGCTGGTGGAGAAATTGAAGTACCTATTTCAGACAGCCCCTGGGGGTCATATTTTGGCATGTTCAGAGACAAATACGGCATTGAATGGATGGTAGACTTTGACCCGAAGTATAAGGGAAAAGTATAAGCGAAGAACAACCACTACCCTGTTTCCTGTGCCACAAAACAAGGCGAAGAAAATTACCAACCCTACTATACTGCTGTAATTCACCCTTCCATTCCGGCACAGATCACAAAAAAGAATGCAAAAAACTTGCGTAGCCAAATAACGACACTTATATTTGTAGCCAAATAGCTACACAATGAATTTAAGAAGAGATGTATTTCAGGCCATCGCAGACCCTACAAGAAGGGCCATACTGCTGTTGGTGGCGTCACAATCAATGACAGCGGGTGCCATAGCAGCCAACTTCGATACGGCAAGGCCAACCGTTTCTAAACACCTGCAAATACTCACCGAATGCGAATTGCTTACTCCCACGCAAAGCGGCAGAGAGATCTCCTATCACATCAATGCAAAAAAAATGAAAGAAGTTTCCGACTTCATTGAGCCATTCCGTAAAATGTGGGACGACCGGTTCAACAAATTAGAATCAGTAATGAAAAAATACAAAAGCAAATAATATGGAACTGAAAACAAAGATACATGCTGAAGATGGCAAACAGGATCTGCTGATAACAAGAGAATTTGAGCTGCCGCTGGAATTATTATTTAAAGCATATGTGGAGCCGGACATCGTTGAACAATGGATGGGAACAAAAGTGTTGAAACTGGAAAATAAAAGACACGGCAGTTATCAATTTGAAACAACCGATCCTAAGGGAAACAAACATGGCTTCAATGGAGTGATACATGAGTTTGTTCCCAATCAGAAAATCACACGAACATTTGAAATGGAGAACACGCCTTTTCCTGTTCAGCTCGAATTCTTAGCGTTTGAAAAACTCACCGACGATACCAGCAAACTTACTATGCAGATCATATATAGATCGATAGAATCGAGGAACCAGATGCTGCAACTGCCTTTTGCGCAAGGCATCAATATGGCACATGCCCGGTTACAAGACATCGTAAACAAATTAAAATAAACACCGTATGACAAAAAGAAATAAGATCATCTATTGGGTTGCTACGCTATGGCTTGCTTTAGGGATGGTATCAACCGGAATAGTGCAGCTAATTAAAATGAAAGAAGAAGTGGCCATGTTTACTCATTTAGGCTACCCTATTTATTTACTCACTATACTGGCCATCTGGAAATTCCTGGGAGTAATAGCAGTCCTTGTTCCTAAATTCCCTTTGTTAAAAGAATGGGCCTATGCAGGATTCTTCTTCGCTATGTCGGGTGCTATCTTTTCTCATATAGCTGTTGGTGATGGTACTAAAGAATTTTTCGGACCAACATTATTACTGATTCTAACAATGATATCCTGGTATTTCAGACCGGCGGATAGAAAAATAATTTCAGTTAATTTTAATAAATGAACAACATGAACCCCAAGGTTGATTTCTATTTTAGCAAAGACAAATGGCAGCAAGAGATCGGCTTATTGCGAAAGATCGTTCTCGACTGTGGACTCATTGAAGAATTGAAATGGGGCTCTCCTTGTTACACTTTTGATAAACGCAATATTGTTTTAATACACGTATTTAAAGAGTACTGTGCAGTATTGTTTTTCAAAGGAGCATTATTAAAAGATACCGGGCATATACTGATACAACAAACAGCAAACGTGCAGGCAGCACGGCAGATACGCTTCACCAATGTGAAGGATATCGTTAAAATAAAAGCTACCCTTAAAGCTTATATTTATGAAGCCATTGAAGTAGAAAAAGCCGGCTTAAAAGTAACTTTAAAAAAGACGTCGGAATTCAATATCCCTGAAGAATTCCAACAACAGTTAAATAAAAAAGCGGGGTTAAAAAAAGCTTTCAACGCATTAACACCGGGACGGCAAAGAGCGTATATTTTTTATTTCTCTCAACCCAAACAATCCAAAACCCGTGAGGCAAGGGTTGAAAAATGCATCCCGGATATTCTAAACGGAAAGGGATTAAATGATTAATATCTAGTCAAAAATAAAAATTTAAAAAAGACCATATCATCAATACCAAAAACATGAAAAGCAATAAAAAGAAATTATCATCTGAACAAAATGATGAACTACTCCGCATATTAAAAGCCCGTTTTGAAAAAAACATGCAACGTCATAAAGGACTTGATTGGGCAGCAATACAAGCAAAACTAAAAGCCGATCCCGGAAAACTTTGGTCACTCGACGAAATGGAAAGCACCGGCGGAGAGCCCGATGTTATTGGCTTTGATAAAAAGACTGATGAATATATTTTTGTTGACTGCTCCGCAGAAAGCCCTAAAGGCCGCAGAAGTATTTGTTATGATCATGAAGCATTAGAATCAAGAAAAGAACATAAACCTGCAAACAGTGCCATTGAAATGGCTGCCGACATGGGCATTGAACTTTTAACAGAAGAACAATACCGGGCATTGCAGCAATTGGGAGAATTTGATACTAAAACCTCCAGCTGGCTCACAACACCACCTGCCATCAGAAAACTCGGCGGTGCCATTTTCGGAGATCGTCGCTTCAACACTGTTTTTGTATATCACAACGGCGCAGAATCTTACTACGCTGCAAGAGCATTCCGTGGAGTACTGAGGGTGTGATTTGAAGATTTGGAGATTTGAAAATTTGATGATGTACTAATGGTTTCTCATTCCTTATTTTTGGCTACTTCCTAATTTCAAGCAGGCATATGAAATTATTTCTTTTACTACTCAGCTGTTTTCTACTAATCATTTCTTGTAAAGCACAGAATGCTACGCAGTATCATTTTGTTGAATTCAGCACAATTTACCAATCAGGGTTAGTTGATAAGTCTGGTGATTTGATACTTTTAAAACGCAAAGAGAACCAGGCCCCTTTCAGTTTCGAAAAATATTGCTTCGCATTAGGCAAACAAAAACTTGCCAGCTATAATGAAGTATTGGATACTTTGTGCAACAGTTTTGAACTTTATGCTGTTCGTTTCTCAAAAGACTCATCCGGAACAACCACTAAAAAATTATTGGACCAACGTTCTTCCTTTGAAAAAGAATATTTGATAAAAATGGATCAAACCAGGAATACAGGCCCCGTGAATGCGCTACTGATCAAAGTATTTAGTCTTGAAATTGCAACCGTTAAATATAAAGTGTTACATGCTGTTTGCCCTTATTACAAAGACGAGTGTGTTGCAGAAGTGAGCGAGATAACGTTAAAAAACATCCGCTAGATCCGGCAGGAAGGATAAATAAATTATCCCATTTTGGGAACTTTTATTATCTTTGTCAAAAGGCAAAGGTTGAGAATTATCGCAAAGAAAATTTTAAGAGACTTCTGGGAGGTGCATCCAGACAGTGAACAGCAATTAAAGGCATGGTATCAGGAAACTGCAAAAGCCGAATGGACAACTCCGAATGAAATAAAAGCCGAGTACCCAAGTGCAAGTTTCTTACCAGGCAACAGAATTGTATTTAATATTAAAGGAAATCATTACAGGCTGATAGTAAAAATTAACTACGACTATCAAATGATTTGGATTCGCTTTATTGGCACACATGCCGGGTATGATAAAATAAATGCTAAAACAATTTAAAATGAACATTAAACCAATTAGAACAAAAAAAGATTACGAACAAGCTCTTGAAAGACTTGATGTAATTTTTGATGCAAAAAAGGGTACAAATAAAGGTGATGAGTTAGAAATATTGGGAATGTTAATTGAAAAATATGAAAATGAAAAATTCCCAATAAACTTCCCCGACCCTGTAGAAGCAATTAAATTCAGAATGGAGCAACTTGGATATAGTCAAACAGATTTAGCAAATGTTGTGGGACTAAAAAGCCGGGCCAGCGAAATTTTAAATCGGAAAAGAAAACTTTCACTTGAAATGATCAGACAACTTCACGATAGGTTAAATATTCCTACCGAAGTTTTAATCCAAGCTTACTAAGGCTGCTTCTGGTAACATCCACTGCGTAAAACAACAAGAAGGTGGTATGTTGCCAAACCACCTTCTTGTTATGCATTCAATATTAAGATCAAACAAGATCAAAACGATCTAAATTCATCACCTTAGTCCATGCAGCAACAAAATCATTTACAAATTTATCTTTCGCATCTTCACATGCATACACTTCTGCAATAGCACGTAATTCTGAGTTAGAACCAAAGATAAGATCAACCCTGCTTGCTGTCCATTTCACCTGTCCTGTCTTACGATCACTGCCTTCAAACTCTACTTTCGCATCTGAAGTTGCTTTCCATGTTGTTCCAAAATCGATCAGGTTGGTAAAGAAATCATTGGTAAGCGAATCTACGCGGTTGGTAAATACACCATGTTTAGATCGACCGGTATTTGCATTCAGCACACGCAATCCTCCAACAAGCACCGTCAATTCAGGCGCCGTTAATGTAAGCAGTTGCGCCTTATCGATCAACATTGCTTCCGGAGATCCAGTAGCCGCTTTATGTTTTATATAATTACGGAAACCATCTGCAGCCGGTTCAAGCACAGCAAAAGATTCCACATCGGTTTGTTCCTGCGTTGCATCAGTACGGCCAGGTGTAAATGGTACAGTCACCGCATGACCACCATTTTTTGCAGCCTGTTCAATAGCTGCACATCCGCCCAATACGATCAGGTCGGCCAACGACACTTTTTTATTTCCACCGGCGCTATTAAAATCTTTTTGAATGCTTTCCAATGTATCCAGCACTTTCGATAATTGAGATGGATCATTTACTTCCCAATATTTTTGCGGCGCCAAGCGTATACGGGCACCGTTAGCACCACCACGTTTGTCAGAACCACGGAAAGTAGAGGCAGATGCCCAGGCAGTAGATACCAGTTCAGACACAGACAATCCGCTCGCCAATATTTTCGCTTTTAATGCAGCAATATCTGCAGCATTGATCAGTTCATGCGTAACCGCAGGAACAGGATCTTGCCAGATCAGTTCTTCAGCAGGTACTTCTTTACCCAAATAACGAACACGTGGCCCCATATCCCTGTGCGTTAGTTTGAACCATGCACGGGCAAACGCATCCGCAAACTGATCAGGGTTTTCGTGAAAACGTTTAGATATCTTTTCATATGCAGGGTCAATTCTCAATGCCAGATCAGTTGTCAGCATAAACGGTGCATGGCGTTTGGAAGGATCATGTGCATCAGGCACCAACCCTTCGCCGGCATTTCCTTTTGGTTTCCATTGATGAGCACCGGCCGGACTCTTTGTCAATTCCCATTCGTAGCCAAACAGGTTCTCAAAAAAGTTATTGCTCCATTTTGTTGGTGTGGTGGTCCATGCGCCTTCTAAACCACTGGTAATAGTATCTTCTGCATTTCCTTTGCCAAAAGTATTTTTCCAACCCAGGCTTTGCTCTTCAATACTTGCAGCAGCTGGTTCTCTGCCAACATATTTACCCGGATCTGCAGCACCATGTGTTTTACCAAACGTGTGACCACCTGCGATCAACGCTACTGTTTCTTCATCATCCATTGCCATACGACGAAACGTCTCACGAATATCACGAGCCGCTGCCAATGGATCAGGGTTACCGTTAGGCCCTTCCGGATTCACATAGATCAACCCCATCTGCACAGCACCCAACGGATTTTCCAATTCACGATTACCGGTATAGCGCTTGTCTCCTAACCACTTTGTTTCAGAACCCCAATAAATATCTTCAGATGGTTCCCATACATCTGCACGTCCGCCGCCAAAACCAAAGGTCTTAAAGCCCATCGATTCCAGCGCACAGTTACCGGCAAGGATCATCAGATCAGCCCACGAAATCTTTCTGCCATATTTCTTTTTGATCGGCCATAATAATAAACGGGCCTTGTCCAGATTGGCATTATCAGGCCAGCTATTCAGCGGTGCAAAACGCTGTGTGCCAAATCCGCCACCACCACGACCATCGTGGATACGATACGTACCGGCACTATGCCATGCCATACGGATAAAGAACGGACCATAATGTCCATAATCTGCAGGCCACCAGTCTTGAGAGGTGGTCATTAGTTCATATATCTCTTTCTTTAAAGCATCAAGGTCGATGCTTTTGAATTCGGTTGCGTAGTCAAACGACTCTCCCATCGGATTTGATAGCGAAGAGTGCTGACGAAGGATCCCTAAATTCAATTGATTGGGCCACCAGTCACGGTTGCTCGGACCACTGCCTGCGCTGCTCTTTAGCATACCACTGGTAAACGGACACTTCCCTCCACCAGTATTTGTGTTATTTTCCATTGCTTAAAAATTAATATAAGTTGTTAGTAATATAGGTTTATGAACATTTTGAAGGCTTATTTGACGCTTTTCGAAATGCTTTCAAAGTTATGCTAAATTACAAAAGCATTGAAGCATTTAGATATAAGTTTTCAATGCAAAAACACAAAAATTACCGAATTGTTTGATTGGTCAGATATTAATATTACACGTTCTTCCGCTAAATGTCTTCTAGCTCCATTCTTTCATTGTACGATTCGGTATAGTCAGAAAATACCGATCTTTTAAATAGTGTATCAGTTTTAAAATATAACATAATGTAGAATTACCTATGCTCAGTTTACAGTAGTACAAAAGCTTAATCAGGGAACCAACCCCAAAACGGGATGTAATCGTTTTGGGGCGGCTTTTTTGGTTACTTTTTTTCCGCAAAAAAAGTAACAGAAGAGCATCTGCGAACGAAATGACTTTTATTATAATTTTCAAACTGATGCACTACCAAAAATTACTGAATTGTTGATTGATTGGCAAAATTCATTACAAGTTCACCGCTTACCTTTGTTAATATATACAGATGTAGTACGATCTGGACAAGCAAGTTTCAACTTTGGTTCATAACTTCAACAAATATTTTAAACCAATATGACCATGAATTGACAAAATACTTGCCACCATCGGCACAAGACAACAACATCCGAAATGTTTTAAATGAAAAACATTATCTCAAAAAGATCAACCTGTTTAAAGAATGGATAAATTGAATAAAGTAGCTAAAGTCACCCTCATATTCTGGGTGATGAAGATTGTTGCTACAACTTTAGGGGAAACACTGGGAGACTTTATTTCTATGACCCTTGATCTGGGGTATACTATAGGAATAGGAATTACATTATTATTTTTTTTGATCATTCTCCTTACACAACTCTCTGTCAAAAAATATATCCCCGTAATTTATTGGTCAGTGATCGTTGGCACAACTACTTTAGGCACAGAAATCTCCGACTATATTGACAGGTCTCTGCATCTGGGATATGCCCTCGGCAGTTTGATACTCATCTGTTGTTTACTCTTTTCTTTGTTCTTATGGAACAGGCGCTACAAAGATCTTAGTGTATATCCTATAGCAGAAAGATCAAAAGAAATTTATTATTGGGTAGCCATTCTTTTCTCCAATAGTTTAGGAACAGCATTCGGAGATTTTCTAAGTGATAATATGGGGTTAAGCTATTTATCCGGCGCATTGATTACTGGAATCATCATCGCAATAGTTGCGTTACTTCATTATTACACAAAGATCAATCACATACTTTTATTTTGGATAGCATTTATTTTTACCAGGCCCTTTGGTGCAACTTTTGGCGACTTCCTTACAAAGCCATTATCAAAAGGAGGATTAGACCTCGGAACTTTACCCTCTTCTTTAGTGTCAATCGCAATTTTGATGATGCTCATTTTTATTTCGCATCGACAAAATAACAGATCGATCCCGGCATAGGTGATCTTGGTTTGTATCTTGTATCCTTACCAGTATAAAACACTGATGTAAAAAAACAAGGATATCATTTCTGCAAAAAAACAATAGTATCTTTATTAGCAATTTTCAATATGTCAAACATCAATCTTATTATAGAAGAGAGAGCCACTAGCATTGGCAAATTCATGGTAGGACGTTTACTCCCCTTCCGGCAAAAAAGAATGGTAGGTCCATTCATTTATATCGACCATATGGGTCCCGTCAAAATGAATGAACGGGAAAATTTTGATGTGCTGCCACATCCGCACATTGGGTTATCCACGCTTACGTTTTTATTTGAAGGAAATATCATGCATCGGGATACACTGGGTACAGAGGTAGAAATAAAACCCGGAGCTGTAAACTGGATGACGGCAGGAAAAGGCATTGTTCATTCTGAACGAACACCTGAATATTTACGCCATTCCGATAAGAACATGCATGGCTTACAGATCTGGGTGGCGCTGCCGAAAGAACTGGAACAAATAGATCCCTCTTTTTTTCATATCGATAAAGAACAGATCCCTGCCTGGACCGAAGGAAGTCTCCAATTTAAATTAGTGGCCGGCGAAGCCTTTGGCAAAAGATCTCCCGTACCTGTCTATAGCAAACTCTTTATGATCGAAATAAAAAGCACAGAAAAACAAGAGGTGGATATAAGCCATGCATTATATGGCGAATCAGGTTTGTATATTCTCGAAGGAAATATTGAAAGCGATGGCAATGTGTACGAACCAAAACAATTATTGGTAGCAAAAGATGGAAGCCTTTGTAAATTTACCATCGGAGCAAATAGCACCATTTATATTTTTGGTGGCGAACCTTTTCCGGAAGAAAGATTGATCGATTGGAATTTTGTTGCTACCAACAAAGAACTCATCGATGAAGCAAAGCAAAAATGGGCAGCGCAACAATTTGATAAAATAAAAGGTGATGAAACAGAATTTGTACCCTACCCCTCATTAAAAAAATAACAGCATGGCAAGCGTATCATCCAACATAAAAAAAGAGTTATACAAAATTGAAATAACATCTCCATCAGGCAATGTGGTGATTGCTGATGAACCAATAGCCAACGGAGGAAAAGACCTCGGATTTTCTCCAAAAGAATTATTAGCATCCGCATTGACCGCTTGCACAAGTGCAACAGTGAGAATGTATGCCGACAGAAAAGGATGGCCGTTAGAAGAAGTGAATGTTGAGGTAGAACTGGAATATATCCAGGAAACCAACAAGACAGTGATCAATAGAAAAATAGCATTCGTCGGGAATTTGGATGATGCACAAACAGCAAGGCTCTTATCAGTGGCCAATGCCTGTCCGGTGCATAAGATATTAAGCAACCCGATAGAAATTAACACTACAATTAAGTAGGCAATTTTAAATATGCATGAGCGCTTAACATTTAAAAGTTCTAACAGACCATGCCCCAATACATGATTCACAACCCGTTTTATCGACATTGCAATTGGTAGTTTTATTGGCGCTATCGGAGGATGGATATTGTTTAATGAGAACGTTCACTTCATCACAAAAAAACAGGTAAGAAAAGCCAAAGTGATCTTGAAGCAAAAAGAGTGATTTTGAAGCAAAAAGAGTGATTTTGAAACAAAAGAGTAATCTTTTAATAGTAAATCAATTTAAGAATATAACATAATGTAGAATTACCAATGCTCAGTTTACAGTAGTACAAAAGCTTAATCAGGGAACCAACCCCAAAACGGGATGTAATCGTTTTGGGGCGGCTTTTTTGGTTACTTTTTTTCCGCAAAAAAAGTAACAGAAGAGCATCTGCAAATGAAATCACTTTTATTATAATTTTCAAACTGATACACTCCCATCTTTTGATGGAGACAAAGTGTATCATTGATACGCCGTCTGTATAACCCCAAACACTTTTTCCTCTGTACAAAAATAGATGTACATCCTCATCGTATATCACTTTCTTCAGGTATCGGCAGGTCTATTGCAAAATCGGTCAGAAAATGTTCTCTTGCAATAGTATAAAACCAGATCACATCTTCAATATCATCATGCCCATGTGTATCCGCTAATTTAAAAAGCAAAAGATAGAGCAAACCTGCTCCCGACATATGATGTATTTTATTATCAATATGACGCAATCTTTCTTTCTGTGGGATATCTCCATTAAGGGAATACTCACGAAATAATCCATACGACATATCATGCAATTCTATAGTACGGTAAATTCTTTTTTTATGATCGGGCAGATGTTCAATATCTGCACCAAATATTTCCATCGCAGCTATCAGGCTTACCAGGCCATGCCGCTTGTGTGCAGGCTTGCCCGTTAGCGGATGTGGGATCAATACCGTTTTATCTTCTTCTGTTTTACCAATATCATGCAGCAAGGCAACTATCTTCAGCTCGTTCCTCACTTGTTCTTTATCAAGATCCAATTGCCGTAAGATAGAAAACATTCTTCCGTAAAAACCTTCTTCATGTTTATTAAAGATGGCATCGATAGTATCATAAACTGCCAACAAATGATGAGAGAGCATTACCCCGCTGGTATTACTATGATGACTATCCACCATATTTTCAGCCTTTACCCACCAACCGGAATCTCTCACCTTTTTTTCCAACAGTTGCGGATCAAAGTCTGCTTTTTTCATGTTCACGTATTGATTATTTCAGTAGTTAAAACTAAATGTTTTTCCGGTTCATTATTTATAAAGTTTTATTCCATTCTATTTAAGACCTTTGCCTGATAAACAATAAAATATGAACTGGATCATACTCATCATCGCAGGGTTATTTGAGGTAGCATTTGCTTCCTGTTTGGGTAAAGCTAAAGAAGCAACAGGGAGTGATGTGTATTGGTGGTATGGCGGTTTTTTAATTGCTCTCACCATCAGTATGCTGCTGCTGGTTAAAGCAACGCAAAGTTTACCGATCGGAACCGCCTATGCCGTATGGACTGGAATTGGCGCAGTGGGCACAGCGTTGATGGGAATCTTTGTATTCAAAGACCCAACAAATTTCTGGCGCATTTTCTTCATCATTACCCTTATCGGTTCTGTCATCGGACTAAAATCTGTATCACACTAATTGCCACATAAACACACCTGGTTATCATCATATTTTCCACATTTCCCTTTGTTAACGATATACTAAAAACAGCAGTGTTTAATTTTTAAACCCTTTCAACGTTAATTTTGTCACCCGAATGAAATTAAGACTGACATACCTGTTCTTATTATGTATGCTGCTAACAGGCTATGGGTATGCCATTCCTCCGGCACAACAACATCATTCTAAACACTCTCCTGCTCAGCATAATAATATATTATGTTTCGGTAGTCATCTGCACACTGCTGTTGAACTCACGTATGCAGAAAATAATGATGAGAACGACGAGGACGAATCAGGATCCATCAGAAAAAAAACGATCAGCTTTACCTCTATGTACAATAAGGCAATTGTACTAAGTTATCTTTCCAATGCTCTCAACAACAAACAATGGAGTAACAAACAATATATTTACACTCCTTCCGACAGATACCTCTTTTTAAGAGTGATCAGGATCTGATTATATTCCATGCATCCGTTACTCAACTGCTGCTGATGCATATTTCCTCAACAACACATTGATCTTTTTACAATCGGTTCATCAACCGAACGGCGTCTGTATAGAAATTACTTACAGCCCGTGTATGTTCTATTAAACAATAACTCACGTATATCACCATGAACAGAATCGTATGGCTTATCAGCTTATGTACACTCATTTACAGTACTGGCTGCAAAACAAAAACAACAGAAAAAGAAGAAGCAGTTAAGTACACTGTTACCAGTGCCCTGAAAGCTGATACGTCTTTCACAAAAGACTATATCGCACAAATACAATCCGTCCGCAACATTGAAGTAAGGGCACAGGAAAAAGGATACCTGGAAAATATTTATGTAGATGAAGGGCAGTATGTAAAAGCCGGACAGGTGCTTTTCCGCATTATGCCTAAAATGTATGAAGCTGAGTTTTTAAAAGCACAGGCAGAAGCAAAAGCAGCCGAATTAGAAATGCTGAATACCAAAATGCTGGCAGATAAAAATATTGTTTCAAAAACAGAACTGTCTATTGCACAGGCAAAACTAGATGAGGCAAAAGCTGAGATGTCGTTGGCACAGGTACATCTTTCGCTTACCGAGATCAAAGCACCGTTTGATGGAGTGATTGACAGGATACGTTTTAAACTCGGCAGCCTGATAGATGAAGGTGGATTACTGACCACACTATCCGACAACAAATCTGTATATGCATACTTCAATGTATCAGAAAGTGAATACCTGAATTTCAAAACTCATAACAACGCAGGAGATAAACCCGTGGTAAGCCTGCTGCTGGCAAATAACGAAATGCATAAATACAAAGGAGAGGTAGAAACCATCGAAAGTGAATTTGATAATGCCACCGGAAATATTGCTTTCAGGGCAAAATTCCCCAACCCGGATATGTTGTTGAAACACGGAGAGACCGGAAAGGTACAAATGACGATCCCTATCAATAATGCATTGATCATTCCACAAAAAGCCACTTACGAAATGCAGGATAATATTTATGTGTATGTGGTAGATCAAAACAATGTGGTGAAAGCAAAAAAACTTACCATCAGAAACAAGATGCCTGATCTCTACGTGGTAGATTCCGGTATTACAGAAAACGATAAGATATTATTGGAAGGCGTGCAAAATGTAAAAGAAGATGATAAGATCAACTATCAATTCATCACACCCGATAAAGTGATCTCCAATCTTCAATTAATCAAATAATACAATTCAGGATTACTGCAAATAAAATACTATGTTCAATAAATTCATACACAGGCCTGTACTGTCAATTGTAATATCGCTGATGATCACCATACTGGGTGTGGTGGCATTGATACAATTGCCCGTAACACAGTTCCCTTCTATTTCCCCGCCTAAGGTAAACATCGCTGCTGAATATCCCGGAGCCAATGGCGAGCTGATGATCAAAGCTGTGGTAATTCCATTGGAAAGAGCTATCAATGGTGTTCCCGGTATCAAATACATTGCCTCCGATGCTGGTAATGATGGCGAAGCGTCTATACAGGTGGTATTTAATTCCGGTGTCGATCCCAACATCGCATCCGTAAATATTCAGAACCGTGTGGCTTCTGTGATCAACAAATTACCACCCATCGTTGTTCGTGAAGGAGTAAAAATTACCCGTGAGGAATCTAACATGTTGATGTATGTGAACCTCTACAGTACTGATACGGCACTGGATGAAAAGTTCCTGTTCAATTTCGCCGACATCAATTTACTGTCAGAGATCAAGAGTGTGAATGGTGTGGGTGTGGCCGATATCCTGGGCAACAGAGAATATGCCATGCGTATCTGGCTAAAGCCCGATCGCATGACTGCCTATAAAATTTCTGCAGATGATGTATTGAAAGCATTAGATGAACAAAGCTTAGAAGCTTCACCCGGCAAAACAGGCGAAAGCTCAGGAAGAAGATCACAGGCTTTTGAATATGTATTAAAATACCCCGGCCGTTTTACAACCAAAGAAGGATATGAAAATATTATTCTCCGGTCTAGTCCCGATGGAGAGATACTGCGTGTGAAAGATGTGGCCGAAGTGGAGTTTGGCAGCAGCTATTATGATATCTATTCCGGTCTCAACGGCAAACCTTCTGCCGCTATCATGATCAAGCAATCCTATGGAAGTAATGCCAGCGAGGTAATAAAAAATATCAAAGCTAAAATGGAAGAGATCAAGAACACTTCATTCCCCAAAGGAATGAATTATGAGATCAGCTATGATGTTTCTACTTTCCTCGATGCCTCTATTGAAAAAGTATTACACACCTTGGTAGAAGCATTTATACTCGTAGGTATAGTAGTGTTTTTATTCCTCGGAGATTGGCGCTCTACTTTAATCCCCGCCATTGCTGTTCCGGTTTCATTGATAGGCACATTTATCTTCATGCAGTTCTTCGGCATCACACTCAATCTTATCACCTTATTTGCATTGGTATTGGCCATTGGTATTGTGGTAGATAATGCCATCGTCGTTGTGGAAGCAGTACATGCTAAAATGGAAGAAAAGAATTTAAGTCCGGCCTACGCAACCGAAGAAGCCATGCATGAGATCAGCGGTGCAATTATTGCCATCACATTGGTAATGGCAGCAGTATTTATTCCCGTGGCATTCATGTCTGGGCCGGTAGGTATCTTCTACCGACAGTTCTCTATCACCATGGCTACATCTATTGGTCTGTCAGGTTTAGTGGCACTAACGTTAACCCCTGCCCTATGTGCCATGCTGTTAAAAAATACACATGGTGCAAAAAGAAAACAAACTCCTTTAAGAAAACTCTTAGATGGATTTAATAATTGGTTCGAAAGAACACTGGGTAAATACAAAAGCATTCTCGGGTTCATTGTCAATAAAAGGATCATCTCCCTGTTGGCATTGTTCGGTTTTTGTGCCGGCATCTGGTTCTTAAATACTCAGTTACCATCTGGCTTTATTCCTAACGAAGACCAGGGTATGTTTTACGCCATTGTGCAAACCCCTCCCGGTGCCACATTAGAGCGTACCAATGAAGTGGTAGGACAATTACAAAGAATTGCCCAGGGCATGGAAGATGTAAAATCAGTTTCCTCCCTGGCAGGTTTCGAAATTTTATCTGAAGGTACCGGGGCAAACTCTGGTACCTGCCTGGTAAACCTTAAAGACTGGAGTGATAGAAAACATTCTGTAAATGATATCATCAAAGAGTTCGAAGAAAAAGCGAAAGACATACAAGGTGCCACAGTAGAATTCTTTCCTCCTCCTGCTGTTCCCGGCTATGGTGCCGCCGGCGGGTTTGAGTTGCGTTTACTGGATAAAGCCGGAAGTGGCAACTACAAAAAAATGGAAACAGTAAATAATGATTTTGTAAGAGCCTTAAACAAAAGGCCTGAGCTCTCTTCAGTATTTAGTTTCTACAGTGCCAGCTTTCCGCAATACATGTTAACGGTAGATAACGATGCAGCCCAACAAAAAGGAGTCACCATCGAAAATGCGATGAATACATTATCTACGTTGGTAGGTAGTAACTACGAAACCAATTTCATTCGTTACGACAGGCAGTATAAAGTAATGGTACAGGCATTGCCGCAATACAGAGCATTGCCCGAAGACATCTTAAAACTATATGTCAAAAATGATAAAGATGAAATGGTACCATTCTCTGCGTTCATGCACATGGAAAAAGTATATGGCTTATCAGAGATAACACGGCATAATATGTACAACTCTTCTGAGATCAGCGGTGCAGCAGCTCCCGGTTATAGTAGTGGTGCCGCTATCAAAGCCGTTGAAGAAGTGGCTAAAAAAACATTACCAAGAGGATTTGGAATAGACTGGGCTGGTATCTCAAAAGATGAAGTAGCACAGGGCAATCAAGCCATATATATATTCTTGATCTGTTTGGTGTTTGTTTATTTGCTATTGGCAGCACAGTACGAAAGTTTTGTATTGCCGTTACCGGTTATTCTTTCTTTACCAGCCGGTATCTTCGGCGCCTTCCTGTTATTAAAAATATTAGGACTCGAAAATAATATCTATGCACAGGTAGCAATGGTAATGCTCATTGGTCTGCTCGGTAAGAATGCGGTATTGATCGTTGAATTTGCAGTACAGAAACATCGTTCAGGCAGCACCGTATTGCAGGCAGCTATCGAAGGTGCAGCAGTAAGGTTCCGCCCCATCTTAATGACATCTTTCGCATTCATCGCCGGCCTGATACCATTGGTAAAAGCAACAGGACCCGGTGCCGTAGGAAACAGAACCATCGGTTCTGCCGCAGCAGGCGGTATGCTGCTGGGTACTGTATTTGGCGTACTGCTCATACCCGGCTTATACTACATCTTCGCCTTAATATCAGAAAAGAACCCGATGGTAGAAGATGAATACGAAAATCCTTTAACAGAAGAAATTGATAACAATGTTGAACCTATCTAAAATATACACATGCATTGCCGTTATCTGCCTGGTGCAGATAGGCTGCAAAGTACCGGCAATTGTTGAGAACAAAGCAAAGCCAACAGTCCCATTATCTTACGGCAATTCCACCGACACGGCAAATTCTGCAGCCATTCAGTGGCGTACATTTTTTGCCGATAAAGACCTGGAGACTCTGATCGACACAGCACTTAAAAACAACAAAGAGCTATTGATCACCTTACAGGAAATAGAAATTGCCCGGAATGATATACGGGTAAAAAAAGGACAGCTATTACCAAGCGTGATAGGTGGTGGTGGTATTGGTGTTGAAAAAGTAGGTCGCTACACCAGCCAGGGTGCAGGCGATGCATCTACAGAGATCAAGCCCGGCACGGAAGTTCCCGACTGGCTGCCCGATTACAAAGTAGGCGCATACGCCACCTGGGAGATAGATATCTGGAAAAAGCTCCGCACTGAAAAAAAGGCGGCCGTTACCCGCTATCTCTCTACTGTAGAAGGCAAAAACTTTTTGATAACAAATCTCATTGCAGAGATAGCCAATGATTATTATGAATTGCTGGCGTTGGATAATCAGTTGGAGATCGTAAAGCAAACCATCACACTGCAACAAAATGCATTGGAAGTAGTGAAGGTGCAAAAAGATGCAGGAAGAGAGACCTCATTAGCGGTCAAAAAATTCGAAGCCGAAGTACTCAATTCCCAAAGCAGAGAATTTGATATTCAGCAAAAAATAAAAGAGACAGAGAATGAGATCAATTTTTTATTGGGCAGGTATCCCCAACCGGTAGTTCGTAATACTACAGCATTTTTCAATGCAGTGCCGCAGCAGGTACAAACCGGTATCCCTTCGCAGTTGTTACAACAGCGGCCCGATATCAAACAGGCCGAGCTCGATCTGGCTGCAGCAAAACTCGATGTAAAAGTTGCCCGTGCAGAATTTTATCCATCATTCGGCATCTCCTCTTCCATCGGTTTCAATGCATTCAAGCCATCGTACCTGGTAAAATTCCCTGAGTCGCTGTTGGCATCGTTGGCCGGTGATGTAGCCGGTCCGCTCATCAACAAAAATGCCATCAAAGCAGAATTTGACAATGCCAATGCAAGACAAACACAGGCACTCTACAATTATGAAAAAACAATTTTAAATGCCTGCATCGAAGTATCAACTGAATTATCAAACCTAAGCAACCTGGAGAAGACCTATCAGTTGAAATCAAAAGAAGTAAATGCACTCACTGCATCCATCGACATCTCCAACGACCTCTTCAAATCAGCAAGAGCCAACTACTTTGAAGTATTGATGACACAAAGAGATGCAGTAGAATCAAAATTAGAATTGATAGAAACCAAGCTCCATCAGTTCAACGCCGTTACCAACCTCTACCGCTCCTTAGGCGGCGGCTGGCAATGATCGCACAGCATACTAATAACACAATCCCATACGCCCTGGCGTATGGGATTGTGTTATGTAACAAACATTAATACTACTCCGCCGTTGTTGGTCGCCTGACCAACAACTTTCAATACAACCCATAACACTCAATATAATCAACCATTATAATGAGTTAGAAATCCAAAATCATCCGTAATTCCACTGCTGTAATAAAATTTTGCACTACTGTAAAAATATTACCATAGTTGGTCAGGCGACCAACTATGGCGAAGCCCCTTCCACACCCTATCCAAAAAACATAAACCCTTCGCCCCTAAGAATAGAATTACCAATGCCGAAGCCACAGTAGTACAAAAGATGCACATAGCTATACGGCAGAAACGGGCTGTAATCGTTTCTGCCTTGAATTTTTTTGTTACTTTTTTGTTTCAAGACAAAAAAGTAAAATCATCAATCATAACAAGCAATCCAAAAAACATAAACCCTCCGCCCCTAAGAATAGAATTACCAATGCCGAAGCCACAGTAGTACAAAAGATGCACATAGCTATACGGCAGAAACGGGCTGTAATCGTTTCTGCCTTGAATTTTTTTGTTACTTTTTTGTTTCAAGACAAAAAAGTAAAATCATCATTCATAACAAGCAATCCAAAAAACATAAACCCTCCGCCCCTAAGAATAGAATTACCAATGCCGAAGCCACAGTTTGCAAATCCCGAGCGTAGTCTCGGGAAGTACAGCAGATGCACATAGCTACTTGAACGAAAGAGGCTGTATTTCTTTCGTTCTTGAATTTTTTTGTTACTACTGAGCTTGTCGAAGTATTGTTTCAAGACAAAAAAGTAAAACCATCATTCATAACAAGCAATCCAAAAAACATAAACCCTCCGCCCTTAAGAATAGAATTACCAATGCTGAATTCACAGTAGTACAAAAGATGCACATAGCTATACGGCAGAAACGGGCTGTAATCGTTTCTGCCTTGAATTTTTTTGTTACTACTGAGCTTGTCGAAGTACTGTTTCAAGACAAAAAAGCAAAATCATCATTCATAACAAGCAATCCAAAAAACATAAACTCTCCGCCCCTAAGAATAGAATTACCAATGCTGAATTCACAGTAGTACAACAGATGCACATAGCTATACGGCAGAAACGGGCTGTAATCGTTTCTGCCTTGAATTTTTTTGTTACTTTTTTGTTTCAAGAGGTAACTATATATCTGTTAGACCATGAGGGTAAAAAATTAGCACATACCCCAATGTGCTATTGCTCTAATTATAGCAATTATACATATTAAAGCTATAACAGCTACTAAAATTGCTATTAACTTCATATCATGTTTTTCCTCGGGTGTCATTTCTTTTTAGCAGCTTTCTTTACAGGCTTAGGATTACCCTTTACAGATGCAGCCATTATGTTATGGAATAAGGCAGATGCCTCTTTAGGTGTTTTGTCGATATCTTTTTTTACTGCTTTTGCCATAGATAATAAAGGTACAAATATTTACTTCATTTTAATAGCGTCATACTTAATGGAATGGAATTTTAAAAAATGTCATACTTAATGGATACATAATCTTAGCTTGTCATAGATATTGGATTCTTGGCTTCATTACTTTGCATCTATAATATTAAGATGAGTTTAACACCGATATATAAACGTTTCAAAAATCAAAAAGAATGCATCCTGTATTTGGAAGGCATTTTTTGGGATGGTTCACCTATTTGCCCCTTTTGTGGATATAGAAAATATAATACTATCCAAACAGAAAATAGGTATAGGTGCAAGGCGTGTAAATCGCCATTCAGCGTAACTGTATTAACACTTTTTCATAAAACAAAGGTTGATTTGCAAAAATGGTTTTTTGCTGTTTCAAATGATCATCTTACTTGCCGTAAACTAGCTAAGCAAATTGGAGTAACAAAAGACACCGCACATTTTATGTTAGTGCGAATCTCGATAGCCCGTCGTAATAGACCTGACATTATAAATAAAATAAAAAAAGAAATATATGAGCAATATTATTAAAGCAACACACGAAGGAGAAATAACAATTGGAACGGCTAACTTAAAGGTCGCTGTTCTTTCAAATCGCAAACGAATTATTACTCAGTCTGCAATTTTTGAAGCATTTGGAAGACCAATGCGTGGCTCAAGATCATTAGCTGATCAAGATGTTCCAAAACTGCCTGGTTTGATAGATGCAAAGAACCTTAAACCATTCATATCTAATGAGTTATATGAACTGATCAAAGTTGTGGAATATGAAGATTTAAAAGGTAAACGAACGGACGGATATGACGCAACAATTTTGCCGTTAATATGCGAAGTATATGTTGATGCAAGAAATGCAATAAAATCCAATGGAACACCAGTACTAACAACCAAGCAGATGCCAAATGTATTTGCTGCTGAAACTGTTTTAAGGGCATTAGCAAAAGTTGGTATTATTGGGTTGGTAGATGAAGTGACAGGTTATCAGGAAGAAAGAGATAAAAACGCATTACAAGAGTTTTTATCAAGGTTTATAAAAGAACAACGTGGTGTGTATATGCCAACATACCCTGATGATTTTTTTGAAGCCTTATTTAAAATGAGAGGATTAAATTGGTCTTTGGCTAACAAAGGTAAAAAACCGCAGTACTTTGGTCATTTACTTAATAATTATGTTTATGAGAGAATTGGGCCTAAAGTCTTAGAAGAATTAAGGCGAGTAAGTCCTAAAGATGAAGTAACGGGGAAAAGGAAGGGGAAGTATACCCAATATATTGACGAAAAATACGGACATCCAAAGCTTAAAGATCATTTAATGATATTAACCGCTTTCGCAAAAGCAGCGGGATACAATTGGAATGCATGGGAAAGAATGGTTAATAAAGCATTACCAAAATTCGGTAAGGACGGAAGTCAGATACAAGAATTAGGATTCGAAGAAGAATAAAGAAGCCGAATGAGCGGGGGTGAAAATTGATCTCATTAGTCAACTGTAATCGAGTTTAGCAGACTCACCCCGCTTCATTTTATTAAAGGTACAAAATTATTTTTAAAATAATTAGTTGTTAGTTTGCAATTACAAACTAAAATACTATCTTTGTTATATGAAAGTTGAGATTAAACATTTAATGAACATTAAAAACTACGCTGATAGAGAAGGTGTGACAGCATCTTATATATACAAATTGATAAAAGAAGGCAAGATGAGCAGCTTTGTTATTGATGGCATACAATTTATTGAAACAGACAAATACCCTACTATTCCAGTAGCGAATAGGAGGAAATAATTTTTTTATCATAATAGTTGAAAGTTATAAACTACAAAATAATGAAAACATTCAAAAACATATTAGATTTCCAGAAAGAGTTTAGCAACGAAGAGAAGTGCAGAAAGTATTTAGAAGAACAACGTTGGAACGGTACACCCGCCTGTCCTTTTTGTGGCTCTATAAATGTACATCGTTTCCCTAATAGTAAAATATTCAAGTGTAGAGAAAAGCAATGCAGACAAAAGTTTAGTGTTACTGTGGGAACAATTTACGAAAACACAAAAATTCCTTTGGCTAAATGGTTTTTAGCTACTTACATTTTATCGGTACATAGTAAAGGGATTAGCAGTTTACAGTTAGCATCATGGTTGGGAGTAACCCAAAAGACTGCATGGCATTTAAACCACCGTATTCGTGAAATGCTGACAGATAACGCACCCGAACTATTAGAAGGTATTGTTGAGTGCGATGAAACTTATGTAGGCGGTAAAGAAGCTAACAAACATAAAAGCAAAAGAAAAGTAAAGGCAGGTGTAGGCGGTAAGACTATGGTATTTGGTGCTGTACAACGTGACGGTAAAGTGAGAACAAGAGTTATCCCACAAACTAACTTAGAAAATGTAACTAATGCAATAGAAGATTTTGTTGCAAAGGATAGTACTATGGTAACAGACGAACACCATGCGTATAAAAAAGTTGGTGAAAAGTATAACCATAAAACTGTTAACCACAGGGATAAAGAATATGTACGTAATGAAAAGGGTTTGAAAGTACATACAAACAACATTGAAGGTTATTGGAGCATCTTAAAGAAACAAATAGACGGCATACATCATTCAGTTAGTCCAAAACACTTACAACGTTATTGTAACGAAAGTGCTTTCAGGTATAATAACAGAGGTGTATTTCAAGATGAAAGATTTGCGGCTGCATTGGCTAATTGTAACGGTTCTTTAAAGTATAAACAACTAACAGGTAAATAATGAAAGACGGAATATTTTTAAAGGAAATGGGCAGCAAGATCAAAGCAGAAAGGTTAGCCAACAAACACTCATTAAGGGAGTTGGGTTTGTTGGCAGGGCTACATCTTACAAGCCTATGGTTTATTGAGAATGGCAGGAAGGATATACATATACTAAACTTAAAGAAAATTGCAGACGTTTATAATAAGGATGTGAAAGATTTTTTATAATTAATACGGTTCATTGATTAGCTGGTCATCAGGAATCTCGATTATTATCTTATTGCAATTATAGTCAAAAGTTATTTTGAATTTTGACAAAAACTCCGTGAACCCTAAAATTGGCGGCATTAGGTCGTGATCTACACAGCTTATTAAACTATTTTCACTCCGCCAAATCTTGGTATTTTTATTAGGTGATAAAAGGGTAATAGTAAAAGTATGTTTCCATGTTTCTACATGACCAGCACCCACACCTTGTGTAATAGAGTTTTGTACGCCATCCCCTTTTAAATTATGCCATGTAGCGTCTGCTATATAATTTGTAAAGACGCTATCATCTGCCCCCGTATCTAATAGTGCGTAAACTGCTATCGAAATATTTTCGATAGGGTTAGTAATAATTATAGGTACATGAGGGGATAAAGTAACACCCTTATCATAAAAAGGATACTCAAATATTGCCATTAGAAAACGTAAGTATGACCTCTTTCGGGAATAAAAAATAAAAAGAACTTAGAACATATCTTTTGAGCCTGAAAAGAAACATCTTTAGGGTTTTTACCTTCTGAAATAATTTTATCGTTCACATCCAACGCTACCCATCTTGAATCAGCATGCTTAGGCCTTACTGTCAAAACAAATTTTTGTTGTTGTTTTTGTACCATAACCGAAAGGGTTTATTTTAAATAAAGTTTTATATATTATTAACAGAACAAATTAAAGCCCAGTTTATTGTATTTTGTTGCATAAAATTGTTAAAAACGTCATAAGATAGGTCTAATAGTGGGTGGTTCATCTAATGTATTGTAGGTTTAGGTTTGACAAATATAGTAGAATAACACATAAAACCTAGCCTATTATAGAAAAAATTTCTTATAACGAAATAAAAAAATATTTAATATATATGGTAGCTGTTTGGTGATTATATACAATTTTCATGGTCTAACAGGTATATAGTTACCTTTCAAGACAAAAAAGTAAAATCATTAATCACAATTGATTACCAATAAATTAATGATCCTTCGTGAAAAGAAATCGATTTTGTCAGAGTAGAAATTGATAGCGTCAGAGAAGAAATCGATTCTGTCAGAGTAGAAATCGATTTTGTCAGAGAAGAAATCGATATCGTCAGAGAAGAAATCAACATTGTCAGAGCAGAAATCGATTCTATCAGAGTAGAAATCGATATCGTCAGAGAAGAAATCAACATTGTCAGAGCAGAAATCGATTCTGTCAGAGAAGAAATCGATTTTGTCAGTAAAGAAATCGACAACTCCAGGACAGAAATCAACAACTCCACTCAAGAAATCGACAATGTCAGTGCAGAAATCGATTTTGTCAGCACAGAAATCAACATCGTCAAAGCAGAAAACACCACCCCCACACAAAACAAAATGTATTTTTTTGTAAAAACACTTGCAACAACCTCCCTAAAAAGGTATCTTCAATATTGCGAATCAACCGCAATGTGGAAACAAGCTACCACATAAAAAAACGGGGCGTAACCGAAAAGCCATATGAGTAGGAAAACTAAAAATATTCACCATGCCTAAGTATGTAATCGAAAGAGAGATCCCCGGTGCAGGTAAATTAACCGCAGAACAATTAAAAGGAATTTCACAAACTTCCTGTGGAGTGTTAAGTAACATGGGGCCCCAGATACAGTGGATACAAAGCTATGTTACCGGCGACAAGATCTACTGTGTGTACATTGCTCCCAATGAAGAAATGGTTAGAGAACATGCCAAACAAGGCGGCTTCCCCGCAAATGCAGTGAATGAAGTAAAAGCGATCATCGATCCAACAACGTCAGAGTAGGTGCTTGCTTTCGGGTTATGATAGCTGTGTTGGCATTTGTACCAACACAGCTATCACTGTCAATAATGTACATTCAGCTTAACAAAGTTATTAATCCAAAAGAGGCTTTATTTTCTTCCCTATCAATTCAATTGACTCCATCAGTTTTGCATGAGGCAAAGCCGCTGTATCCATTTGAAAACTAAGCCTCGTTATACCTCCCAATGCTTCCGCATGTCGCAGAATTTTTTCAGCAACTTCTTCCGCACCACCCACAAGCAATGCTCCCTGCGGTCCCATCTGGGCTTCAAATCTTGATCGGGTCATAGGTGGCCATCCACGTTCTTTCCCGATATTGGTCATACTCTCGGCGTAGCCGGGATAAAAACCGTCCAACGCTTCCTTTGTCGTGTTAGCAACATATCCCAATGAATGCAATCCCACTTTTAATTTTTCCGGCGAATGGCCCGCCTGCTTTCCGGCTTCTCTGTACAGATCTACCAAAGGTCTAAAGCGATGCGTTTCGCCTCCAATGATAGCAACTATCAGCGGCAGTCCAAGCATACCTGCACGTATAAACGATTCAGGTGTTCCGCCCACTCCCAACCAAATAGGCAGTTCATCCTGCAATGGTCTTGGGTAAACAGGCTGGTTGTTTAAAGCAGGTCTGAATTTACCCGACCATGTCACAAATTCTTCGGCACGTATCTTCAGCAACAACTCCAGCTTCTCTGCAAACAACGCATCATAATCCCTCAGGTTCAATCCAAACAAAGGAAACGCATCCGTAAAAGATCCACGGCCAACAACCATTTCTGCACGACCTCCTGAGATAAGATCCAGTGTAGCAAAATTTTGAAATACCCTTACAGGATCAGCAGCACTTAACACAGTAACAGCACTTGTAAGTCGTATGCGCTTTGTTCTGGCGGCGGCTGCCGAAAGGATCAAAGCAGGTGCCGAATCCAAAAAATCTTTACGATGATGCTCCCCTATACCAAATACATCCAACCCAACAGTATCTGCCTGTTCTATTCGTTCCAGTAATTCGGACATTGCAGCTTTATTATCCGTTGCACTTCCATTTTGGTTACTGAACTTTGCCGCAAAACTATCTATTCCTATTTCCATATTATTTTTTTATCAGATGGTTATCATAGGCGATCACATGATCACTCACCAATCTTTTACTTAACTCGTTAAAACGTACCACCGCCGTTATCCAAAGCACAACCTGGAGAATGATCGGCACCATAGCTGCTTGCTGATGCTCAACATGCGTGGCGATAGCTCCACCAAGATAAGCAGCCAAAAGCAATGTTCCTAACAGGCCGGTTCGGGGAACAATAAAAAGTACAATGGAAATGATCTCCACCATACCCAATAATTTTACAGTTGCCGCCGATAAGCCCATAGCAGCAGCTCCTTTTACCGCTTCTTCACCACCTATCAATTTCATCGTTGCGCTGCTTAAAAATACAAATGCTAATAAACCGGTAAGCACCCAACCAATAATGTTTCTTGTTTTTTGTGTCATATTATTTTGTTTTAAAACACAAAGTTATTTACCTTCACTATCTAAAAGATACCAGTATACTTTTAGATACCGGTATCCTTTTGTATAGCATTAAACGCATTCATCATGACAAACTGTAAAGAAAATCTGCACACAAAGGAAACCTGCATGCAAAGTATTGCGGCGGTAAGAGACACTTTGTATGTATTAAGTGGCAAATGGAAATTACCCATTATTATTGCGCTATTAAAAGGCCCTACCCGTTTTAAAGATCTGCAAAGAGAATTACAGGACATCACACCAAAGATCCTCTCTAAAGAATTAAAAGAATTGGAGATGAATGAATTTGTTACCAGGACCGTATACGCTACTTCGCCTGTTACGGTTGAATATGAATTAACAAAATACAGCCAATCGCTCAATAAGATCATCAGCGAAATGCGTGAATGGGGAATGCAGCACAGAAGGCGTATGATGAATAACAGTCGTAGAAGTAAGAAAGCAAAAGAAATGGTAGAGGCATAATACAAACATCAGCTTCATCAAAAAATATATTGTATGAAAGAAAAAATAAAAGTCTTTATCACCGGTGGCACTTTTGATAAAGAGTACAACGAATTGAATGGAAGTCTTTTTTTTAAAGAAACACATTTGCATGAAATGCTTACACTCGGCAGATGCAGACTCGATCTCTCCATCGATACATTAATGATGAAAGATAGCCTTGACTTTAATGACGCAGACAGACAATCAATAGCCAACGCCTGTTCGGCTGCCGCAGAAGAAAGGATCCTGATCACACACGGTACCGATACGATGACAATCACTGCATCCTATCTGGCAAAAAATTGTCGCAATAAGACCATCGTTTTAACCGGTGCTATGGTCCCTTATAAATTCGGTAGTTCAGACGGACTTTTTAATTTAGGCAGCGCCCTGGCATTTGTGCAGATATTACCTGCAGGTGTTTATATTGCTATGAATGGTAAAATATTTGAAGCAGATAAGGTCAAAAAGAATACCGACAAAGGCGAATTTGAATCTATCAGTTAATCGTGCTGATCATTGTATCCGAATTTTTCATTCAATGCAAATACAGCTTCAGCAGAAAAATTATTTTTACGAACCAATTCCAGTTGTCCTTCTATCAGTCCTTTTTTCGTAGGCAATGTTTCATCATTTTTTCTAAACAGAATTAACGCCTGCTCATCTTCAGCAACAGGTAATGTATGCAAGGCCTTTATTACATCTTCCATTTGGCTGATGACAGACAGTATCTGGTTGGGTATCCAGGATGTAATAGGTGTTCCTCCGGTCGCAGTAGCATATTTGGTATTCGCCATAATATATTTTTGCACAAACTGCCAGTGCCCGTTTCTGAAATGATAAATTTCTTCGAGTATCCCCAGCAGGTAGCAAAGTCCTGTTATATCTTTATTATCCACCAACTTACCCATCAATCCTTTAGGGTGCAACGCTTTCACCGATCCTTCCAGGTCAATAAAAAATGACTGAATACATTTGGGTCGATACAATCGCAGATCCAGCAAATATTTAGTCAGCTCGTTTTCAGGATAATAAAATATCACTCCCGAAAAAATATCCTGCATCGGAATGATATCATCCTGTGCCCCCGTTTGCCCTCTGAAAGCTTTTGGTTCATCCCACACTTTTTCATACGTAACACCTTCTCCAAATAAAGCCTCATTACCTTTCACCCCCATAATAAAAATCCTGAAATCATTGTAATGCTGCCATCTCGATGCCTTCCACATTTCCTTCCGCCTTAGATTCATCTGTTTCATCGTTTGCCAATTCTTCGCTAATAAAGAAGATACAGTGGCATCGGTTTGTTGCAACTGTTGTATGGTTTGCATTACAGTTCCTACCAGGCCTGCAGAAAAACGATTGATATCTACATGCAGCATAATAAAACCCACCTCATCCGGTTGCCCCGAAAAACGATTGCACATCGTAACGTTCTCCCAGTTCAGGTCACCATCAGCATTAAGTTTTCTGTAATTACCTAACGAGTAAGCATAGTGGTAATCAAGCCAGGGGAACACCTGCAATTTTTCAGCAACCTTACAAAAAGGCTGGGCTATATTGGCTGGCAAAAAATTCCTCGCTTTTCCGTAGCTGCCATCTTTTCTGAATTGCTGAAAGGATGGTTCAAGTAAATAGGCCGAAGTCAAAAAACCATAAGACCTGAACAATGCCTGTATAACAAATACATCTGTTTCTGCACTTACAATATCGATGAAATTAGGCAGTGCTAAAACAGGAGCTACAATAGCATCGGGAGTATGTAATAACCCGTTTTTATTCCCTTCTATTACAACCGGCATTGCATCTAAAATAACTTGTAAAGCTTGATATCTTTCAGGCAAAGTTTCAAGGGGAGCTTTCAAAGGCAGAAAACCACAATCGGCACCTACATTGAAAAAGCCATCACTGTAATTAGATAATAGTGGCATAGCAATCGTTATTTTGCCATATGAAGCTATGAAAAAACTCTTTCCCGAACAATTAACTTTACGCTACCCTCGGGCTGTTGTTCTTTTTAATTAATTTTACAGGATCGATAAAAAACAAACTGATTGTATGGAAAATAAAGCCCCGGCTGATGGTGTTGAAATAAATGAGAACATAGTAAGATTGAATGCTTTATGGGTATTTATTCTCATTGCATTTTCCTTGTTCTTTGCAGCTACACCTATCTACATGTTTTTAGCTGCTGATTTCTTTCTTCGTACTTTTAATTTCGAAAAATTCAGTCTGATAAACTGGCACAGTAAAAACACCATACAACAACTGAATATACCTGATAAACCTATCGCTGCGGAGCCAAGACGTTTTGCTGCAGGTATCGGTTTTATCGTATCCTTTATTATACTAATTTTATTACAGTTACATTTGTATAAAATAGCATTAGGATGTAAAATTGTATTTGCTATTCTTGCTTTTTTGGAATCATTTGCAGGAATTTGTGTAGGTTGCTACATCTATAGTTTTATCAGGAAAACAAAAACTATAAAATAATGAATGACTCCGTAGCTCAGTTGGTAGAGCTATTGACTCTTAATCAATAGGTCCGGGGTTCGAGCCCCCGCGGGGTCACATAAAAAACTGCATACTTTAATTGGTCTGCAGTTTTTTTTTATGCAAAAAAATGAAAGTGTAACATGTTATCCTGAACATAAAAAAGCCCCGAAATAAATGTCCGGGGCTTTTTTATATTTATTTGATCAATATTATCTTTCTTCGTCACGGTCTTTTTTATGATTAAATCTGTACCAGATAGAAAAACCTATGTTATAGAAGAAGTCTCTGTCGTTAGGATTACCTCTTGCTCCAAGATCAACTCCCGGATTTCTAAAGTATGAAGCAATATCCTCATTCCCCGGATTAGCGGCTCTGATGATACCATCATCCACATATGAAACCTTACTGGCATCATCCAGATAGTCTGTATAGAGTTTGAAAGCGGTAAACTCTACTGCTACTTTTAAATTTTTGGTGATCCTATAGTTTATTCCGGCCATGAACGGTGTGGTTAAAGCCAGCGTACTGTATTGTTTTCCACCCGGAGCCGTTTGACCTTCAGTGCCGTATTGTCTTAATGGATACCAGTTACTATCTGTGTATTGGCCCATAGGATTAAATTTCACAAGACCTACACCGATACCAAAAGTAGGATATAATTTTTTCCCAAGCGTTGTATTACCCTTGTGGCGATTTGAACTGTATTTATCGCTGAAACTATACTCGCCCATTACAAATCCGCTAATGATCTTACTCTTAAATCGCAATTTTCTAGGACCATACAATCCATAATCCGTTGCCTGAACATTTGTAAAATCTACAGATAATCTGGCCGCAATATTCCTGTTGATATGATACCTGATCTTTAAACCAAATGCTTTATTCCATTTTTCCTGGTTGAACCAATCATGGTTTAGATCGCCGGCATAGCCGCTCACTCCTCCAAAAATCCCAACTTCCCATTTGCCGAATTTTACAGAATCGATCTCAGTAATAATATTTTTAGTGGTATCAACCAATTTAGAATTATACTGCTGAATATCTTTTGGCTGTAGCGTAACGTAATCCATTTTATAGCTTCTGTTACCACAACGTTTAAAGAAATCCAACAAACCTAAATTCACACTTGGTACCGTAACACCATCTCTGTTTTTTAAATTTTCGATGCTGATATAACCAATAGGTTGAGTTAAAATTGAATCAGTAAAACTGAAGTCTGCTGCATTTCCGGATGATGCAGCAAAAGTGTAATTTTTATCTACATGAATTTTTAAAATATCTCCGGAAATAGTATCAATAAAGTTGAAGTATACTTTATAGTCCTTTTGACTCGGAGCGATAGAAGTATTAAAAAGTATCTTTATCGATTTTCCTGCCAGCGAATCAATAGGCGCATCCTGAGAAATATTTTTTCCATTGATGCTTAATTCCATAGGGAAAGCATGCAAGTTAAAGTTCGGATCTTTTTGGATATACTTCTTGTCAACCCCGTGTTTCAGAAAGTTATTCTCTATGATAAAATCCGACTTAGGATGCAAAAACCCTATCGTTCCCAGGTTTAATAATTTCAAAGAATCCTGAGAAAGTATATAGTTATCCGAGAAAGCATTATCATATACCTTCATTGTATATTTTCCCTGGATATCATCAAGCCCAACATAAAGCGGATTACTTTCCACTTTGGTCCTGTTATCAAAATACAAGTTGTTAGCAAAAACGTTCTTTTCAAATAAGTATCTTACTCTGTAAGATGTTGCATTGGTGATCGTAATATTTGAATAGTTATCCGCAAAAACGTTATTCCTGAAAACAAAATCTAATGGTTGTTTATTCAGATAAAACTCCACCTCTCTTACAGAAACCGCATCATTGAATTCATAAGTATTAAAGAAATCAGAATTAGTTATTTCTACTCCTTTTCTATACCAGTCTTTAATAAATTCTAATGGTTTAATTAAAAATTTGAAACTTGAGTAAGTAATTTTAATATCAGCATCGGGACTGCTGCTGCCAATTACTAACCCTGTACCAGACTCTCTGCCACCTGCACTCGAAAACTGAATTAAATTGTTTGGTTCACCATTAGCATGCAAGCCTCCGTTTATTTTCATAGTTGCACCGGGTGAAAAGAATATCCTTACACCGGGCTCAATGGTCAATAATGCTGTTTTAGCAAACACGACATCGCTTTGCACTATATAATCACCTTTCTTTAATGTAATACTACTGTCGTATCGCTCCCTCAAGATATACCCTGTTTCAGGTTTAAGCATCTGTGCAGAGATATTTTTAAGACTGCAACACAGAATAAATAATACAATAATTTTCTTCATTAGTTTGTAATTGTCAATTTAAAAAACTTAAATAACCCTGTAAACCACTGTAGGTATTCTCCTGATTATTCCGTCTACTGTTTGTATTTTGAAATTATCCAGAATAATAACATCTCCTCGTTTTACATTCTTTAAGATCCCTTTGCTTTCCGCAGAGAATGCGGTTCCTTTATTACCTTTTACTCTTACTTCTCCGATTGGATTATCAAAAGGCACTAAGGTTACGTCGAAACTTTCGCAATTATAAACGGTGTTGGAAAGATTGCTGGCCTCATTCTTAAGCTCAATACTATTAGCTACCTTAACAATATCCTTCGAAATAGTACCTCCTTTATATCCTGATAAATAAACATCCGGATTAGGGATCAAAATAACTTTAAAGGTTCTTTCCTGTAATAATTTTCTAACACCACCCTTTACAGCATACACATCCACTTTTGTAAACCCTTCTTTTTTAAATCTTAAAAAATATTTACCGCTTTTATTTACAACCTCTCCGTCGCTTAAAGTTATTTCCTGTGTATATCCTTCAGGTGCTGAATAGGCAACATCAACCGGGTTATCAACTCCCAGATACATTTCATCATATCCTCCTCCACCAACAAATGCATACATCTGCTCATCTTTAACAGGTGGCGGCGGATTCATTGGCTTTTGATTAAATGTAGCCGAACTGATATCAGCTCCGTTTCTTCTGATCAATCCTGTCAGTTTATGCTTAGCGATCTGATCAAACATCACTTCTTTAAGACTATCGCTTGAAACTGTAGACCAATCAAGTTTAATAGGCACTTCTACACCGTTTAATAATTTTACAATAAACAATGATGTATCAGACATTTCAGGATTTTTGATCGGCATACACTGCGTACGTAAGTAAACCAGGTGAGCCAACATATCCTTAGAAATATTTAACAGATCGTTCTTTATCTTTTCTGTTGTTAACAACAACACAGCCTTTGGCGTTTTGGCAAAGAAAAATGTAGGCCAGGCACGTTCAGCTCCTTTTGAGTTGATCATCTCTGAGTTGGTGGGCAATAAGCTATCGATACTCTTTTTAATATCATTCAACCCTACTTTTACCAAATTAGCTTTTATTCTTTCGATAGACAATTTCAGGTCTTCAGCAGCATGATTATAAATGAAAGTTTTATTTGCCAAAGAAGCACTTCTGAAGTTTTTTGGATAACCGGCGATACCTGTTAGCTTTGGCTCCAATAAAATATTTTGAAAGCTATCCAGCCTTTTTATCAGATATTCTACGCTATCATTAATACTCATGATAGCATTATAAACATTTTGATTTCCACTGATAAACTCCCCATCATTTTGCACAGAATCTTTCAGCATTTTTGTTTCAACCCTTAACAGGCTATTTGATCTCTTCATTGATTTTGTGGTATACAACAATGAGTCCAAAGAGTTAGTTGGAGCATATATAAACGCAAATAGAATAAAAACCAGATACATCAGGTTAATAAACTTTTGCCTTATTTTTAAAGCATTCGTCATCTTTAATAATTTTGGAGAGAGAAAGATCACTACCTTCTCCTGTTACAATATTTTTTTTGGAAACTAAAGCGTTTTAGTCCCTTTTGGTTTTGGAACTAAGTGCTGTAATAAAATCAGAATAGTAGTCATTGATATCTGCTAAATTCTTTTTCAACGCCTGCATTTCTTCTTTGTACCCTGAATTTGCATTTTCAAGTTGAGATACAGAACTATCAAGATTATTGATAGTGTTTCTCATTTGTTTGAACGAATTAGCTATGTCTCCTAAATTTTGAGATAGCTCCTGCATATTGTTTCCCAAAGACATTACACTCTGATTAGCCGGATTTTCTGATTGAATAGGTTCACCAGATTCACTAACCAGTTCCGGAAAAACTTTTTCCCAGGAAAGCTCTTTTTGCTTTTTACTGAATAAAAAAGCGGAAACAAGGAACACCAAAATTTCTACCACAAGTCCTGTGATAAAAATATAATCTGCGTAGGTAGTATCTAAAACTTTGAAAAGGGCCCCGAGTAATACAATTGCAGCACCAAAAGAATAGAATAAGTTAAAGAAATCAAAATTTCTGATCTTCATTGTAGAAAAGGTTATGTTGTTAATAGATTTTAGGTCTACAAATATAGCCTTCCGCCCTCTACTTTCAACGATTTCACAAAAAAAAACATAAAAATCACAAATCTGATACTCAAAATTCATTCAATTTCAGATAGTTACGTAGAAGCTATTTGTATATGTAAATTTTATATGCGTTTATTTATTTGCAAAATTTGGCAGAATTTTATGATTTATGAAGAAAACTGACATTAATCAGACAATTTTCTGCTAAAATTTAGAAGAATACTAACATTAAAAATAAATGAAGGATGTTTATTATTGGTTAGATCACTAACACATATTGGTCTGATAAAAAAGCAGATTCTAAACAAGTAGATTCCTTAATAAGTTTATTTGCCCCAAATGATATGCATCGTGTTGCAGACACCCCATGATTAATTCAAAATAAGTTTGCTCCTTTTTCGGAGATTGCTCATGTAATTTACCTTCCGGGAAATGATTGATTGAATTCAATAAGAGATGATAAGTGGCTTCAAAATCTTTCAACAATTGTTTCCAATTTTCATCCGTAAATGATTCGGGCAATGCAAAATCGGGAAAAGGCGGCAGATCCAATGTTCCATTTAATCTGTTGATAACGGTAGTACGCCAGTATATAACATGCGACAGCAACATCCAGATACTATTAGTTTGCTTAGGTATTTGCCTGCTGGCAATTGCTGCACTCAATCCTTTGGTAGCAGATTTGAAATTTACCCCTATCCAGCAATCACCATGGTGCATTGCTGTAAATAATTTTACGATACGATTAATTTCATTACTCATACTTTTGAATAGAAAGTTATAAATTCATAGTGTAATATAAATTCTGATAGCAAATACTATACGAATTTAACGACTAAGCATTAAAAACTCAGCATTAACATAAATGAGCATAGAATTAAATAAAAACGAGGATGCAATGAAACTTGCTTGTAGCCAGATAAGAAAGCGGCTTGAAAAAATATATGAAGGCGGAGGCAAAGAGGCTATAGAAAAGCAAAAGAAAAGGAACAAATTAACAGCAAGAGAACGAATTACATATTTGTGCGACAATAATACTCCTTTTGTAGAAATTGGCGCATTCGCAGGTTTTGAGATGTACTCAGAACACGGTGGTTGCCCTGGTGCAGGTACTGTAAGCGGTATAGGCTATGTAAGCGGCAGACAATGTGTAATTATTGCCAATGACCAAACGGTAAAAGCCGGTGCATGGTTTCCGATAACGGGTAAGAAGAATTTACGCATGCAGGAAATAGCCATGGAAAATAAACTCCCGGTAATTTACCTGGTAGATAGTGCCGGAGTATACCTGCCTATGCAGGATGAAATTTTTCCTGATAAGGAACATTTTGGTCGCATTTTTTTCAATAATGCAAGAATGAGTGCAATGGGGATTACGCAGATTGCTGCGGTAATGGGTGCCTGTGTTGCCGGCGGCGCTTACCTTCCTATAATGAGCGACGAAACATTGATGGTTGAAGGCAATGGCTCCATTTTTTTAGCGGGCTCTTATTTGGTCAAAGCCGCTATCGGAGAAGATATTGACAATGAAATATTGGGTGGCGCTACTACACATAATGCGATCAGCGGAATAGCTGACTACAAGTTTGAAACAGAACATGATTGCCTGGATTACATAAAGAAAACGATCAGTAAATTAAGCAGTCCTGAAAACGCTGGATTCAATAAAATTGAAAGCATCGCACCTAAGAGAAAAGAAGACGATATTTATTCCATCATTAGTGAAGGAAATACAAAACCGTATGACATGGCTGAAGTGATCGACTGCATCACAGATGCTGATAGTTTTGATGAATTCAAAAAAGAATATGGTAAAACAATTATCTGTGGATATGGTCGCATTGAAGGCTGGGCGGTGGGTATAGTTGCTAATCAACGATTGATTGTAAAGACCCAAAAAGGTGAGATGCAATTAGGTGGCGTAATTTATAATGACAGTGCCGATAAAGCAGCCCGTTTTATCATGAACTGTAATCAGAAGAAAATACCATTGGTATTTTTGCAGGATGTAACAGGCTTTATGGTTGGTAGCAGAAGTGAACATAGCGGAATCATTAAAGACGGCGCTAAATTGGTAAATGCCGTTGCCAATTCGGTGGTACCAAAAATAACTATTGTGATAGGTAACAGTTACGGCGCAGGTAATTATGCCATGTGTGGTAAAGCGTATAATCCAAGATTTATTTATGCCTGGCCCACTGCAAAGATCGCCGTAATGGGTGGCGAGCAGGCGGCAAAAACTTTACTGCAAATTCAGGTAGCATCAATGAAAGCAAAAGGTAAAGAAGTAACTGCTGAAGAAGAAAAGAAATTACTGGATGAGATCATTGACAGATACAATGCACAAACAACTCCATATTATGCTGCTGCCCGTCTTTGGGTAGATGATATTATCGATCCGATCAACACAAGAAAGTTGATTGCGGAAGGTATTGCAGCCGCTAATCATAATGCAACCATCCCTGAATTTAAAACAGGTGTATTTCAAGTTTAACACTACAAAATGTCTAATTCTATTATTATTTATACAGATGGGGCTGCCAGGGGCAACCCGGGGCCTGGTGGCTATGGCACTATATTAATGTGGGGTGATGTAAAAAAAGAACTGTCTAACGGATACCGGCACACGACGAATAACCGAATGGAGCTAATGGCGGTAATAGCAGCATTACAGGCCCTCAAAAAAGAAAACCTGCATATCACTATATACTCGGATAGTTCCTATGTTGTAAAAGCTGTTGAGGAAGGGTGGTTAAAAAACTGGATCAGAACAGATTTTAAAGGGGGTAAAAAAAACAAAGACCTGTGGCGGCTTTACCATACGCTTTCTCAAAAGCACCATATCAAATTCAAATGGGTAAAAGGGCATGCAGACAATGCTTTTAATAACCGTTGTGATGAGTTGGCTACTGCAGCAGCGGATGGAAAACATTTATTGATAGATGAAGGATATGAACAGGAATTAAAAGCAAATAAGTTATTGTAAAATAATCTCTAAAATTAAAAATGCCACCTTAAGGTGGCATTACTATTTTATAAAAATTTATTTGTAATTAGCTGATAACTGTTGCAGGCTTTGCCCAGAATTTATTTGCCAGATAGTAGCCACCAAACAATATCCCACTAAAAAATACTGTTGACAATAAAGCGCCTTTATAAAACGGAAGCGCCTGAGTAAAACAATTTGTCAACCCTGCCATTGTTTTAGGGTAAGGTATGTTATTAATATCTAATCCCCCTCCTATCCATACACCAAAATTTGACAACAGAAAGAAAGCAGTAGCACCAATAAGTGAGCCAGCAAAAATGTGCAGTAAATTATCTTTCTTGATACCAAAACCAATTACAGTAATGCCGGCAAATAAAATATAATTCAATACCTGGCCACTATAAAAACCGGAAATAGTTGTCAATCCGTTTTGATATAAAATCTCATACATAATATCAGAGAAAAGCATTGAAAGCAATGGAAGTAAGAAACTCATCTTTCTATCTTTGATCACTGAACCTCCGAACAAAGCCATCGCTATCTGCGGAGCAAATCCCAAAGGTCTTTCAGGCATTATACGGTATAAAGAAGCTATTACGATCAATAGCAAAAAGCTTATCAGAACTGATCTATCTATTTTCATTTTCATTATTTTATCTTATGCAAAAGTAGGTAAAAAATAATATCGCAATTAATATGATTTTTGGTCATTCATACCGGTAAATTTCCTTAACCCGAAAAAGGGCCATAAATTAGCAACTATATCAGTATTTAAAATGTCGAAAGCTCCTCATCATATATTGTTGATCACTTGTCCGGACAGACCGGGCATCATTGCTACTGTTACGGCTCTTTTATTCAGGCATAATTTGAATATTGTAGTCATGAAGGAGTTTGTAGACCCCGAAACAAATACTTTTTTTGCCCGTGCAGAAATTACAGGAGAACTCAAGGCTTCTTCTTTGGTAAAAGAATTACAAAAAGAATTCGACCACTATAGCACACTTATACAATTAAAACCAGTAAGCAATAAAAACATAGTACTTTTTGCCACCAAGGAATTCCATTGCCTCAGCGACCTGATCATCAGGCATCATTTCAAAGCATTACATGCCAATATCAAAGCTGTTATCAGCAACTATGATACGCTTGAAGCATTTACATCTAAGTTCGATATCCCCTTTCATTATATCAGCCACGAGAATAAGAGCAAAGAAATATTTGAACAGGAATTGATCGCCACAGCACAACAGTACAAACCTGATTATTTGATATTGGCCAAATTCATGCGGATACTATCTCCGGATTTCGTACAGCAGTTTGAAAATAAGATCATCAATATTCATCATTCATTTTTACCGGCATTTGTTGGTGCCAACCCATATAAACAAGCATATGAAAGAGGTGTTAAGATCATTGGGGCTACTGCACATATTGTAAATAATATGCTGGATGAAGGACCGATCATCACTCAAAAAATAATACCTGTAAATCACGAGTATAGTGTAAAACAAATGGTAGAAGCCGGACATGAAGTAGAGAAATCTGTGTTGGCCGAAGCCTTACGATTGGTGTTGGAAGACAGAGTATTTGTTTCTAATAATAAAACGATCATTTTTACATAATGGCCCGACATAATGAAACCGGCACCTTAGGAGAAACGCTGGCCGTAAAATATTTGTCAGAAAAAGAGTACTCTATACTTCATCAAAACTGGCGGCACTCACATTGGGAAGTAGACATAATCGCTTCAAAAGAAAACGTATTGCATTTCATAGAGGTAAAAACCAGAAGAGGTAGCAATTACGGAACCCCCGAAGAAAAGGTAAGCAGAAAAAAAATACAGAACCTCATCAATGCCGCCGAACAGTATCTCTATCTGCATCCCGAATGGAAAAGAATTCAGTTTGATATTCTGGCAATAACGCTGTCGAAACCTGTCGAATATTTTTTGATAGAAGATGTTTATCTATAAAATAAATCAATTATTTCGCCTGGCTTAAGGAAAGTTTCAATCTTTCTACCATGTTATAAGTGGCAGGACAGTACTCAATATTCTGTTGATGTACATGAATGTAGTCAACCGTTTTTTTCCTGGTAAGATGTGGAAAGCCTGCACAATCTGCAGGACGTATTTCATAAATTGAACACTTATTATCTTTCAGATTCAAAAACTGACATGGCTGTTTTTTATTCTGCCAATCACCATCACGCTTTTCATACATCAGCCATTTATCTTTAAACTCGGCAGGCGTCATCTCAAAATGAGCTGATATTCTTTTTATATCTTTTGGTGTAAATGTTGGTGTCATTGTTTTACAACAATTACCACAGCTAAGGCAATCCGTTTCAGCCCATACAGCTTTGTCTATTTCGTCAATTGTTTTATGTAATCCTCTTGGTGGATTTTTTTCCAACTTGGTTAAAAAAGATTTGAATCTTCTTTTATTGATACGGACTTTTTGTTTGAACGAACGAAGGTTAATGGGTTGCATTTTATTATATTGCGTAACTAAGAATCTGAAGTGAATATTTACACTCAGGACGCAAATATAAAATATAAATGTGGGAACCCTACAAAAAAGGCTTTAAAGCCTATCTGCAGTTAGAAAAATCTTTAAGCGGCAATTCCGTAGAAGCATACCTGCATGACATTGAAAAACTAACCACCTTCTTAGAGATCAGCAATAATTTAAAAAAGCCGAATGAAATTGAACTGAGTGATCTTGAAAAATTTGTGCAGTGGATCGGTGAATTAGGTATGACCGCAGGGTCGCAGGCCAGAATTATTTCAGGCATAAAAAGTTTTTACACCTACTGTTTACTTGAACAGATAACCACCGGCAATCCTACTGCCCTGCTTGATGCACCTAAACTAAGACGAAAGCTACCGGATGTACTCAGTTTCAGTGAGATCGAAAGTATCATTAATAAAACAGACCTGAGCAAACCTGAAGGAGGCAGAAATAAAGCCATTCTTGAAACCCTGTACAGTTGCGGCCTACGAGTTAGTGAAATAGTTAACTTACGAATCAGCAGTTTGTATCTGGATGTTGGTTTTATCAAGGTAATTGGTAAAGGAGATAAAGAAAGATTAGTACCTATTGGTAGTGATGCTATCAAGTACATCAATATTTACAAAAATGATATCCGTGTACATATTGCCATCAAACCGGGCAATGAAGATATTTTATTCTTAAACCGCCGGGGCAGCAAACTTACCAGGGTAATGATATTCCTTATCATTAAAGCTCTGGCAAAGGAAGCTGGTATTACAAAAAATATTTCGCCACATACATTCCGTCATTCATTTGCTACCCATCTTGTTGAAGGTGGTGCAGATCTTCGAGCCGTACAGGAAATGCTTGGTCATGAAAGCATCACCACAACGGAAATATATACACATCTGGACAGAGACTTTCTTAGAACCACCTTACAGCAATTTCATCCGGCATTTAAATGATCCAAATGCCAGAGCGGCTTTCGCCGCCTGACACTTGCTCATATTACTCAACTATGAATCGGCCGGTACTAACCAACTTATTTGTTGCATCTATGAGTTGAATAAAATAGCCGCCACTGCTCCATTTATCAACAGCTTTAAGTTGTTCTCTGTATCTCTTTGTAGCTGATCGGATTGATCTTTGAAAAACAATATTGCCACTTACATCAGTCACCTGTAATAGATAATTTTCTCCGAGAACTACCATTCCTTCAATTGAAAATATATCTCCACGAACAACAGGATTGGGAAATACTTTTAATGTACTTACCGAAGGAGTTATTTTTAATGAATCAGCAATAGTGGCAATTATTTTTTTTGCTGCTTCTTTTACTGATCGGCGTTTTGTGGTGATTATAACAACCTCGTTGGAAGACATCCTGCCATATATTGCTGCATTGGTCGCATCCTTAAGTACATCTATGCTTTCAATTTCCTTTGGATCAACACCTGATAAATTTTCGATGACCACGCCATCGACTATATACATTGGCGATGATTCACTAACAATAGACACAGACATTCCTCCTACCCTCATTTGCTGTTTCTCATCCACAGATTCTTCGGGTTTGGAAAGAGGATCATTATGATTGGGTTGAATGGGTATCTCAGGCATCTTATCACGGGCTGTATCTGTGTTCTTCAATACATCGCATGAGGGCTTTACAGATACCAGCTCTTTAGGAGGCACCGCCATAACCTTTCCTTTTACAACCTGAGCTTTAGCTGTGGATCTGGAAAAAAACAATAGCAACAACATAATATAATTCCAATACCATGCTAAAGGCTTACGTGGTTCTTTCAATCTGTAAATTGGACGATCCAATTGTTGCGGCAACGCACTGCCACAAATATTTTTATTCTTTAATGATGATAAGTAATTGATCAGCTCTGCATCACTCATTGAAGTAAAATCTATCACTTCTTTTTTACATGCCCCACAATAACGTCCTTTGTCTGTTGCTGTCATATTTTGCCAATTCTCATGGCATGGTTCTGCAATTTTTATTTGTATAGCATCCATAACAATGTATTTGTTATACAGATGCAGTAAAAAAAGAAATTACATAAAGGGAGAAAAACTATTCACCTTCCAACACCACTTCGGGTTGTTTGAAGGAAGGAGAATTTTGATCGTAAGTATTGGCTACTTTTTTGCGGTAATTTTTGAAAAGACTTAACCAGCGTAATTTAATTACACCTAAAACCCCTTCTTTAATGATGCCTTTATTCATTTTACTATCACCCAATTTTCTATCGATGAAAGTAATAGGCACTTCAGTTATTTTGAAACCTAATTTCCAGGCAGCAAATTTCATTTCAATCTGAAACGCATACCCTACGAAGTTGATAGAAGAAAAATTCAGTGTTTCCAGGAACTCTCTGCTATAACAAACAAAACCGGCAGTTGGATCTTTAACAGGCATCCAGGTAATTATCCTCGTATACAACGAAGCTCCTTTAGATAAAGCGATCCTGTTAGCTGGCCAGTTTTTTACATTACCCCCTTTCACATAACGTGATCCTACGGCAACACCTGCACCATTTTTACATGCCTCATATAATCTCGGCAGATCAGCAGGATTATGAGAGAAATCAGCATCCATTTCAAAAATGTATTGATACTCTCTTGCCAAAGCCCATTTAAAGCCATGTATGTACGCTGTACCTAAGCCAAGTTTGCCTTTGCGTTCTTCTAAAAATAAAGTGCCGGGATAATTGTTGAAAAGAGATTTTACGATATTAGCTGTACCATCAGGAGACCCATCATCAATGATCAGTACATGAAACCCTTGTTGCAGATTCATGACCGCACTGATAATGCTTTCGATATTTTCTTTTTCGTTGTAAGTTGGTATAATAACAAGTTTCTCCAATACGCTAAGAGTATATGACACAAATTTACAACATTTTTTTTAAGCCCTGCCAAGTTGTTACCAACAGAGGGGCTTTTAGTTGTTTTTTAACAGTGTCTTGTTTAAAATTTCAGTGAGTTTTTGTTTAGTGTGCAGAGGAAAATCACCTCTCATCATCCAATCATAATATTGAGGCTCAGCCTTTAAAACGTCAGCCACTGGTCTGCCTTTATGTTTACCAAAATTGAACACCTCTACATTCTTATCATCAAAAATAAATCTTCGGGCATAGTCAACTATTTTCTCTTCTCCTATCGAATTTAAAATAGAATCTACTGTATTTCCCAGTTGCGGATATTTATCCATTTGCGCCAGTAGTACATCAATAGTAGCATCCACATCAGCTTCGGCACTATGTGCATCTACCAATTCTTTTTGGCAATAAAATTTATAGGCTGCAGTCAGTGTACGAGGCTCCATCGTATAAAAGATATGTTGCACATCTACCATTCTCCTGGTAGTCAGATCCATTTCTAATCCTGCTCTTAAAAACTCTTCCATCAACATTGGGATATCAAAACGGTTGCTGTTATATCCTCCCAGGTCACAATTCTCTATAAACTGCTTCAATTCATTGCCTGCCTGCTTAAATGTAGGCGCATCTTTCACCATTTCATCTGTTATACCATGAATTTCTGTTGATTGCGGGGGAATGGGCATCAACGGATTGATGAGTTTTCGTTTTACCTGCCTTGTGCCATCAGGTAATATTTTGATGATTGCCACTTCAACAATTCTATCTGCTGTAAGGCTAACTCCTGTGGTTTCTAGGTCAATAAAGGCAATCGGGCGGGAAAGTTGTAAGGACATTGTTAAAATTGTTATAAGTTGTAAATATAGATTTTATGTTATAGTATTTTGTAATTCAATGAAGTACAATAAAAAAGCAAGATAGTATTTTAATAGTTATATAACAACCGTTCATATAAAACTAAAGATTTAGTACATTTGCACGAATATTGATAGCGTTTATATAAACATCAAACCATGAAAAAATTGATTTTTGCTTTTATCGCACTTTTTACCATTGCTTTATTAGTGACCAGTTGCAACCCTAGTCGTAAATCAGGTTGTCCGGGTGCTGAAGGTATAATACACTAATAATCACTACCCAACTATGGAATGGATCTCAATCACAGATGAAAGTCAAATAGACGAAATCAAAAAACTGTCCGACCAAAAACCTCAGGTAATCTTTAAACATAGTACCCGATGTTCTACCAGTAGTATGGCCAAAAACCGACTGGAAAGAAGTGTTACCCCCGAAGGCGTAGACTTTTACTATCTCGACCTGATTGCACACAGAAATATCTCTCAGAAAATTGCCAATGATTTTGCTGTATTTCACGAATCGCCGCAAGTATTATTAATTAAAAACGGCGAATGTATATTTGACGAAAGTCATCTGGGAATTTCTATGGATGAAATAACACAGCAGTTATAATTTTTACCTTACCTATAAAACATTACTACAATGACGATCGCTGAACTAAACCAACAACATGGCATAGCCGGGCAAGTGTCTTTTTCTGAAGGAACCGGCGGACTTCCTTTTGTAACCATTACCAATGAATTTGCTACGGCAAAGATCTCATTATATGGTGCACATGTAACCAGTTATCAACCTAAAGGAGAAAAAGATATTTTGTGGATGAGTGAGCAATCTGCATTTGAGGCAGGTAAGCCTATCAGAGGTGGTATACCGGTTTGTTTCCCTTGGTTTGGTCCACATGCTACTGACACCACCAAACCTCAGCATGGTTTTGCAAGATTAACTGAGTGGGCTGTAAAAAGTACTGCTACGTTAGCAAATGGCGCTAATGAAATACAACTGTCATTAACCAGCAATGATGAAACACAAAATATGTGGCCTTTTGCTTTCAGTGCTGTTATAACAGTAACTGTTGCAGATAAATTATCTATTACATTATCTGTAAAAAATACAGGAACAGAAACCTTCACTTATACGGACGCTTTACACACATACTTCAACGTTAGTGACCTTTCAAATATTGATATCGCCGGTTTACAAAATGCCACTTACTTAGAAGCTGGCAGTACAGAAATAAAAACGCAGGCAGAAGCGTTGTTATTAATTAATAAAGAAGAAAATCGTCGTTATAATAATCATACAGGTGATTGTATCATTACCGACAAAGGATATAACAGAAAAATCTCTGTAGGAAAAACCGGCAGCAAAATTACTGTTGTTTGGAATCCGGGTGAAGCTACTACAAAAAATATCGGTGATATTCCTGATGATGGATACAAAACTTTCATCTGTGTAGAAGCGGTAAATGCTCTAGACGATGTAGTGACTATTACTCCGGGGAATGAATATAGCACCTCTGCTGTATTCGGTTTAGCTTAATTGATAGAAACGCAGATTTTTACTGATTGAGACGGATTGAACGGATATAAATCCAATTTGTTTCAATCAGTAAAAATTTATGGTATTAAAAAAATGTCCTTGAAGGGATAAAAAACAGCCAAAACTTATAGATACAACATCCGTTTATATCTGTAAAAATCCGCCGCATCAGTGTACCTATCCAACTAGCACTTATCCAACGCCTGCAGTATATCCGCCAAAATATCATCAATATGCTCCAACCCTACAGAAATTCGAATAAGCCCCGGCGTTATGTTCACTGCTAATCTTTCAGCTTCACTCATTTTAGCATGTGTGGTACTTGCCGGATGAGAGGCAATACTCTTGGTATCTCCTAAGTTTGCCGTTAGTGTAAGCATTTGCAAACTGTTCAAAAATTTACGTCCGCTTTCTACACCGCCTTTCAATTCAAAGGCCACCAATCCGCCGCCATTCTTCATTTGTTTAAGAGCAATCGCATGTTGCGGATGACTTGGCAGGAATGGATATCTTAAATAATTAATTGCTGGATGACCTTCCAATGCTTTCGCTAATGCCAATGCATTCGATGAATGACGCTCCATACGCACATCCAGTGTTTCCATACTCTTGCTCAACACCCATGCATTGAATGGTGATAATGCAGGCCCTGTGCTTCTGCAAAACAAATAGATACTATGTATCAGTTCTTTCTTGCCCACTACTACTCCACCCAACACCCTGCCTTGTCCATCTATCCATTTAGTAGCAGAATGCACTACCAGGTCGGCCCCAAAATCAATTGGCCGCTGACAAACCGGTGTAGCAAAACAATTATCTACATTTAAAATGATATTATGCTTTTTAGCCAATGCGCCCACAAATGACAGATCGATCAGATCCAACGCCGGATTAGTAGGCGTTTCCAGGTAGATCATTTTTGTATTAGGACGTATCGCCGCTTCCCATTCTTCCGGTTTATCTACACTTACATAACTCACTTCAATACCGTAGTTGGGTAAATATTTATTCAACACCGTAACGGTGCTTCCAAAAATAGAACTGCATGCCAGCAAATGATCGCCGCTTTTCAGCAATGCCATCATAGAGCCAAACACCGCACTCATTCCGGAGGCAGTAGCAAAGCCGGCTTCAGCACCTTCCAGCGCCACCACTCTATCTGTAAATTCCTGAACTGTTGGGTTACTGAATCTGCTGTAAATATTATCATCCGATTCATCCGCAAAAGCTGCCCTCATCTCCTCCGCATTATCAAAGCAAAAACTGCTCGTTAAAAATAACGGGGATGAGTTTTCCATCTCATTCGTCTGATCAGTTCTTGTTCGTATCGCTTTTGTTATTGGATGCATGTAAGTAATTAAAAAATAAAAATTAAGAATCAAGAATTGGAGTACACTGCTTAAATGCCTTTCATCTCCAAATCACCAAATTATCAAATCTCCAAATCATCAAATTAATTGATGACCCTCACAGCCCACGTAAGCCTTGTACCTCCTCTGCGTAAGGTTTCTGCAACAGAGCAATATTTATTCATTGATAATTCGCAAGCCCTTGCAGCTTTTTCCGGATCGATATTTCCTTTCAGTTCAAATACGATCTTCACATCTTCCCATAAAGAAGGTTCTTTACCCTTTTCTCTTTCGCCTTCTATCTTAATAGAAAAACCATCAACGGTTTGACGTTGCTTTTTCAGTATCATCACAATATCAATTGCACTGCAACCGCCCAAACCCATCAATATCACTTGCATAGGACGTACGCCATAATCGTTACCACCTGTTTCAGGACTGGTATCCATACGAACAACATGGCCATTGGCATCTGTAGCCTCAAAGCCACAATCGCCATTTACACGGTTTAAATTTATTTCTATCATTTATTCAATATTTTTGCAAATATAATTCTTGCAAGCCTTTACTTTGCATTTTCAATCGAAAACCTATTAATGGAGTTTTTTCACTATCAACATAATTTTCAACTGGAAAACGGGCAGTCATTACCCGGCATCAGCATAGCATATACAACTTACGGTACTTTAAACGCCGAAAAGAGCAATGTAGTATGGGTTTGCCACGCTTTAACGGCAAATTCCGATGTGGCTGAGTGGTGGCCCGGTGTTGTGGGCAGCGGACATGTAATAACCCCCGAAAAACATTTTATTGTTTGTGCCAATATATTAGGCTCCTGTTATGGCAGCAGCGGCCCGTTAAGTACCAACCCTGCCACCGGACAACCGTATTACAGCAGTTTTCCTCAAATAACCATCAGGGATATGGTAAATGCCCATATTTTACTGCGTAAGCAATTGGGTATAGATAAAATATTTCTCTTAATGGGTGGCAGCATGGGTGGCTACCAGGCCATGGAATGGTGTGTGATGGAAAAAGACGTGATTGAAAATTTATTTTTACTGGCAACCTCGGCTACAGAAAGTGCCTGGGGTATTGCTACCCATACAGCCCAGCGTTTAGCCATCGAAGCCGACAGCACCTGGAAAGACGCCTCACCCACCGCCGGTGCAAAAGGATTAAAAGCAGCCCGGGCATTGGGCATGCTCACCTACCGCAACTACGGCATTATGGTGGCACAACAAACAGATACCGATCCTGAAAAAATAGACAATTACAAAGCCTCTTCTTATATCAATTACCAGGGAGATAAATTAGTAAAACGTTTTAATGCCGTTAGCTACTGGTTGCTTACCAAGAGTATGGACAGCCATCATATTGCCAGAGGCCGTGGCGGAAAATTAGAACCCGTTTTACAAAGCATCCACCAACGCACCCTGATCATAGGCATCAGCAGCGACATTCTTTGTCCGCTGGTAGAGCAGGAATTTTTAGCCAGCCATATCCCCAATACAAGCCTGGTAGAAATCGATTCATCTTACGGCCACGATGGCTTTATGGTAGAGAACAGAATAATATCGCAGCATTTGGAAAAATGGCTGCATGACGGCGCAAAAGGATAAGCAATATTTTTTAGGGGCTGTAAGCAGTATACAATACTTCAGCAGTAGTTCCGGCTATCACTGCAATGCCTGTCCCGATTTTTCGGGATCCTCAACCCACCAAGGCGGGGTTCCGGGCTTTCCGTTCTATCCGGCATCCCTTGTGCATTTGTTTTTCAATTAGCAAGTATCGAAAGGACAAAATGTATACATAGTTGTTTTCTTACCCGAAAGCCTGCCGGAAATCCGGGGAAGGTTTCGGGAATACCCGAAAGCCTGCCGGAAGTCTGGGGAAGGTTTCGGGAATACCCGAAAGCCTGGCGGAAGTCTGGGGAAGGTTTCGGTATAATACGGAAAGGCTGCCGGAACTCAGGGAAGCTTTCGGTATGATACCGAAAGGCTGCCGGAAACCCGGGGAAGGTTCCGGTATGATACCGAAAGGTTGCCGGAAGTTCCGGGAAGGTTTCGGTATCAAAAAATGGCAAGAAAGTGGGAAAACAACAGCTTAAACAACAGCTTTTTGCATAGCTGGTGGAAAATTGAAGTTTTTGAGTGATTTTAAAGAAAGAAAAATTGTATTGGCGCAATAACAATACAAAAAGTATACTACTAAAACATTGTTTTTTAATGGTGGCTTTTTTTAGGGATAGGGTGTGATATCATATATATTTGTGTTGTGTGCAATGCTACCGAGCAACTTTTCACTTACAGAAGTCAATTAATATAATATGGAATTTTTTATTGAACCGTTTAAAGTTATTGATACACATGAAGATGCTAAAGGCAACATTTATCATTTAGCAATTATTAAGTCACTATGGTTATCTATTGTTTGTGAAATGGGCATTAAAGAAGCCGTCCATGGCGACAAATACTACGTCAATTATATTTCTATTCGTCCTAATTCAGATTTGAAAAAAGAGTTGTGTCACGAAGGTTACTCATTTGAACCATTTAGCTTATCGTTTATTCAAAGCAACGCAAAGCAGCTTCTATCCAATTTTATCTTAGATACAGCAAAATCAAAAAATATCAATATACTCGGGGATGAAGCAGATAAAATGTCGGGAACTCTGATTGACGAAATTTTTGGGACATCTCAGGCAAAGATCGACGATAAAATAAATATGTTTTTGTGACCGGAAATTTGAAAAAATCGCACTGCACACAACATTGGGTTTTATGTAAGTTGGGCATAACCAGCAAACATCAGCCAATTGCAAATCCAAGCTGTTGTTCAGGCTTGACGAATAAGTCTCAACTTTAGTTCTTAAATTCAATTTTATATTTTCAATCAGCAGCGGTTATGGGCAGACGGATTGCTAATTCCCAACCTGCATAAAGCCCTGCTAGTTGTACGTCATACTAAAGAACTATCATGTCATTATTTAACTTCTTTAAACGAAAGAAAAAAGCAGACAAAGAGCCGCCTTCTGTTGACACGACAGTTGATAGAAACCTTTGGAAAGGTAAAGATTTTGAGTTTTTAATAACAGGCAACATTGATATTCCCATAGACACTTATGATTCAGTAATGACACCAAATTCTTTTGAATGGGTTAAAATTGACAAGGACAATTGGACATACTATCAAGTTGGACAAGATGAATTCAGTTATTCATGGGAAATGCCTGGAATCCAAATGACATTTAACGATGCAATACCTTTTCAAAAGGCTAAAAAAATTGCTGATGAAGTAATTGGAAATCTAAAAATGATTGGGCAATTAGCTGAATTAGTAATTTTAGATAAAACAAAAGCGTATCGCTTCGACTAATAAAAAGCACACAAACTCCTGCCAATTGCCTGTCAAGCTACGGCAACAGTTTTAATTTTAAAGCAAACAATTTTCAAACCGACAAATGAAATTTTGGATACGACTTCTTCCTCTGACAATTATTGACTTTGTTATCATTTGGCTTTGGGTAAGACAAAGCGACCCTGATCCAAGTGTTTCAATCGGACTTGTTCTGTTGATACCATTTGTTGTAGTTGTAAACCTTATAATTGCTGTCATACTCTACTGGATAAAGCGACAATACTCTTTGCTTTTTGTTGCTAACGCAGTTCCGTCCGCAATTCTTATGTACTATTTGTTTATAGCGGGTATTGACCGACACCAACAATTAAGATATGAAGGTTGGAGCTTTCAATTAAAGGACACTGTTTATCGGGTGACACATTCAAAACTTGATAGTAGTTTTAATATGACCTATAGCACAAACCCAGGTAGTTCAACAAGTTTTCTTGACGGCAAATTCACAAACAATAAAAATTATTATTTGCTGATAACTAACACGACAAAGTACATCATTAAGAATGACTATCTGTTTAACTTTAGGAGTGACAGTATCAAGTTAATAAAAGTTGATTATTAAAAGCCCCTGCCTTGTTTCGTGTGCCATGAAACAAGGCGAAGATATTTTTAAAGATGCCCCCATCTATGAATAAGACGAATTTCGCAGAAAGTATTTTGGAACAATATCGAAATGGACAACGGTATTTTGTCGACCTGAACTTAGAAAATGAAAGTTTTGACGACCAAAACTTACAAGAAGCAGTGTTTGAGAATTGTTTCCTTTACTCTAGTTTCAGAAGAGCCAACTTAAGAAACGCAAAATTCATTAATGGCAATATCAAGACGTGTGACTTCAGTGAGGCAGATTTGACAAATGCACACTTTGAAAATCTTGCTGTCGAAAGTTCGCAATTTGCACGAGCCAAGATTGACGGAATATATTTTGATAACAATTGGGCTTATGGACAAAAGGTAACTAGAGCAGACTTTGACGAATGGATAAAAGATTACGAAGAATAAAAACTCCCGCCGTTGTTGGTCGCCTGACCAACAACATTCAATGTAATCAGTTCTGCCCCGGCGGAATTTCCACATAACTAATCTGCTAATTAAAAACGTTACCGCCAAACCCCGCCGCCAAGACAATAAACCGGTTGGTAAGAATCCCCTCCGGGGAGAAAACTGTTGCATTTACAAAACGAGTGTTGTAAATTGATACAGCAACTATGTATTTACCAAACAAAAATTTATGAAAAAAATAAGCTCATTAATTTGTTGTATCCTTATTTGCGCATTTGTATCAGCACAAACACAAAGCAATATGAAGGAGTATCTTTTAACCAAAAGCAAACATCATAAAACTGTAGCCTGGGTGTTAGTTGGGGCAGGTAGCGCAGCAATCATTACAGGTTTAATTTATAACAGCAGCCATAAAGAGGGATCTTTTGAACAAAACTTTACCGGCGGTTTTATTATTGCCAGCGGTTTGATATGTGCAGGAGCAAGCATCCCTTATTTCATCAGTGCCAATAGTAAAAAAAAGAGAGCGGCTAGCCTGGCATTTGGTAAACAAAGCATTTTAACCCCTGTTAATAATGTATTTTGTTTAACCACACAGCCAGCTGTATTTCTAAGGATCCCAATAAGCAGATAACCGGCAAAGAATATAACTCCCCGCCGTTGTTGGTCGCCTGACCAACAACATTCGATGTGATCCCCCCTGTCACAACGGAGGGCTCCAACTGTGCAACAAATTAAAAACACTACCAACTCCCCCCAACCAATAAAGGAAACGTAAACATATAAACCACAATAGCTCCACACTCAAAAAAGCACTATACAGCAAGGGTATGAACTGCTTATTATCATATATTCCCCTATCCGATATCATTTTTTAATTTTTAGCTGCCTGATATTTTTGCTGCATTAATTAATTTGGAGGATTATGCAATCTATAAAATTCATTTGTGAGGATCTCAAACAAATACAATTTGCATTTGCAGTTCGAAAAAATGTTAATGCATATTTCAGGGATAATGAAATTTCGATAAAAGGCAACCTAAGGCTTGCCATCCAGACATTTGTGATGTTATCGCTATACATTATCCCATTCGCTCTCATATTCATCACTCCAATAAATGCCTGGCTTGCACTGCTTATGGCAGCCTTATCCGGCGCAGGAATGGCAGGTGTTGGAATGTGTGTGATGCATGATGCCATTCATGGATCTTATTCAAAAAAAGAATGGATCAATAAAATGCTGGGCGGAACTATATATCTATTGGGCAGCAATGTATTTAACTGGAAAATACAACATAATTATTTGCATCATTCCTATACCAATATTGAAGGATATGACCATGATATCAACTCGAAAGGACCGATACGTTTGTCGCAATATGCTCCGTTAAAAAAAATTCACCGGTATCAATACATTCATGCTTTCTTCTTTTACGGTTTAATGACAATTACTAAACTTATCAATGACTTTGTACAACTACATGACTTCAACAAAGCAGGTATTACCCGTAAGTATAAGATCAATCCTGTTTTTGAATACATAAGAATGGCCATTATAAAGAGCATTTATCTTTTTGTTTTTATTGGGTTACCCATATTATTTACTTCTTTCAGTTGGTGGCAGGTATTGCTCGGTTTTTTAATCATGCACTGGGTAGCAGGTTGTATACTGAGTACTGTTTTTCAAATGGCACATGTAGTTGAAGGCGCAGAGCAATTATTACCCGATGCTCAAGGTATCATATACCAAGAATGGGCAGTTCATGAATTACTTTCCACTTCAGATTTTGCCAGAAATAATCTATTTCTTGAATATTATGTTGGCGGATTGAATTTCCAGATAGAACACCATTTATTTCCAAATATCTGCCATATACATTACAGAAAAATTGCTCCGATAGTAGAGCGGACAGCAAAGGAATTTGGTTTCACGTATAATGTAAAGCCAAGTTTCCGAAATGCATTTTATTCTCATGTTCAAAGACTAAAAGAATTGGGCCAACCTGCTCCACCAACAAAATAGTAAAATATACGATCTACTTAGCAAAACGCCTGCGCTATACACTTTGCCCTGCATATCTTCCCTACATAAAGCTATCCGTCCGCTATGCACAAAACTGAAATTTTGACTTTTTGACATTGAAAAAAAATCAGTTTTTCTGAAAAAAAATCAGCCCGAAAAGCCAAAAATATACGATGGCATTTATTTTGATTTTATTCTTCCGAAATTAATTTATTAACCAAATTAAAAAGGAGGCAATTATGACAATCGTAAAGAGAAATGGCAATTTGCTGAACCACTTCCCTACACTTTTTGATGATTTCCTTAACCGTGATTTTTTTAATTGGGGGTTGACAAATTATTCAGACACCAACACTACGATCCCTGCAGTCAACATTAAGGAAACCACAGATAATTATGAGGTTGAGGTTGCAGCACCTGGCATGACAAAAAAAGACTTCAAAGTTCAGCTTGAAGGAAACATGCTTACCATCAGTTCTGAAAAGACTACCGACAAAAAGGAAAGTGATGATGTAAGGTATGCCACCCGTGAATTTAGTTATCAATCTTTTTCAAGAACTTTCAACTTGCAGAAAGATGTGGTTGACACCGAAAAAATTCAGGCGAAATATGAGGATGGTGTATTGCATCTGTTGATTCCAAAAATGGAACATGCAAAACAAAAACAGCCAAGGCTGATCGAAATTTCCTAAGTAGTCGCTTTTCAGTAAACAATAAGCGTTGCTTTATTAAAGCAACGCTTATTGTTTGATCATGATCTCACATATACGCCAACACATAAAACCTACCCCCCTCCTCTTTTTTTTGCCTATCTCGTATCTAGCATTTATATTTGACCGTATTTGACTACCTAAACTTAAAAAAACACCTCCTATGTTTGGAGAAACATTTGCTTACGGTCTTCGATTGATGACCCATGTAGAGTTCTGGATATCGATATTGTTATATTGTTTTGTACTGGGCATCTTTTACCTGGCCGTTGGTTATTCAATGAAAAGAAATGAAGAAAAGCATGGATCGGCTTTTGTTGCTTTCATCACAAAATTATTCAGAGGGCCATTATTACAAGCTATCATTGGCGGTATTTTCCTGATCGAACTCATCCCGATCTTATCAGGTGGCGAAGATTTTGCCAGCCCGGAATTCTTATTGATACATTGGTGGAGCATTGCCAAAGCAGGTGTTATTTCAACTGCTGTTGTTTTCATCCTCTCAGTTATCCCATTCATTCGTGATCAAATCATTAAAGTACCCGGCACTACCCTGTTCCTTCAGGGAACCATCATCTTCCATCTTTTGGCCAATGAAACTTTAACAGACATCGTAAAACAAGAAGACGCCAATGCGGTTGTATTACCTAGCTTTACCGCAACCGTAGGACTGCTGCTCTTGCTCATCGTACTCTTATATATTGTATCCCGTTTTATCAGTTTCCTGCTGATAAAGCTTAAAATACTGGATGAATACGCTATTAAAAGACACACATTCCTGATTGGAAATTTTGTAGGCGTATTCCCTGCCATTTTTAGTTTGTGCATTTATTGTGCTTACATAAGATTGCTGGTAATTGATGTGGCTACAAAATCTCTTTCGTAAAAAAGCAGGCTGTATTATTATTTTTTAAAATACGACATCCTGCATTATTCAGACATACAGCGTCCCGAAACCCTTATCCATCAACAAATAAGACCACCCAAGTTTAAAAGCACTACTTTTACATGGGTTTATCATTATAATTGAAAAGCAGCATAGTTAAAATAAATCCAACAATCTAATGAAATTGAGCAATACGAGAATTGAGGTAATGAATCACTTAGCCAAAGATATGGACACCATCATTGGCGATTATCTTAAAAGCATTGATACCAATTGGCAACCATCCGATCTTTTACCCGAAAGCAATAGTGAGCATTTTTTAAGAGAAGTAGCAGAATTGCAATTACAATGTAAAGAACTTCCCTACGATTATTTAGCAGTACTGGTAGGTGATGTTATTACTGAAGAGGCTTTGCCTACTTACGAAAGCTGGCTGATGGATGTAGAAGGCATTGATAAAACCAAATCGGAAGGCTGGAGCAAATGGGTACGCATGTGGACAGCTGAAGAGAACCGTCATGGTGATCTGTTGAATAAATATCTATACTTATCCGGCCGTATCAATATGAGGCAAATGGAGATCAGTACACAATACCTGATCGCAGATGGTTTTGAGATCGGCACTGCAAGAGACCCCTATAAAAACTTTGTATACACTTCCTTCCAGGAACTGGCCACCAATATTTCACACAGGCGTACTGCTACCCTGGCAAAAAAACATGGCAACGATCAGCTGTCAAAAATTTGTGGTGTAATTGCCTCTGATGAACTACGACATGCAAAAGCTTACAAAAGTTTTATTGGTAAGATATTCGAGATAGACCCCAGCGAAATGATGCTGGCTTTTGAAGATATGATGCGGAAAAAAATTGTTATGCCTGCACATTTCCTTCGTCAGCAAGGTGAAACGATCGGCACAGCTTTTTCTCATTTCAGCGATGCTGCTCAACGTTTAGGAGTTTACACCAGCCTCGATTATACAGATATCTTAGAATCCCTGATAGAAGATTGGAATATCGCCAACATTGGCGATCTTACCGGCGCTGCAGAAAAAGGCAGAGACTATATCATGGGCTTACCGCAAAGATTCAGGCGTATTGCTGAAAGAGGTTTAAAAGCACCGATAGAATATCAGTTTAACTGGATCTATTAATACTTCATCATACCACTCCCCGCCATTAACAGATCTGTTGCTGAACACATCTGATCGCCGTTTTATTTGATGACTTATATCATTTTTAGTTTTGATAAACATCATAGATGTTAGTATAACTATTGAGCAACTTTGTTTTGCTTATTTGGATACAATCTAAAACAAATGTTATGAGTTACACAAATGCAAAACATATTGGCAATGCCCACCAGGAATGGCTGAATGAACTTGATTTTTTTGAAAAAGAGATCGGAATACTAGAAAGGCGACTGGCTGAAGTGAACAGCAAAAATACCAGTAACGAATCAAGGGCCGAAGTAGAACATTTTCAAAATCAGTTCATCGTTCAGCGAAATAATATTTCTGAATTAAAACATTCCATTAATGAAAACAAACACCTGGTATTTGAAGATGCTCAACAACATGCAGGTCATGTAAAAGTGATCCGTATGGATGAATATAAAAGGTTTGAAGATGAGATTGTTGCTTCTGAAAAAATATTGTACGAGTTACGCCAGGAGTTTAATAAATACGCAGCCAAATGGATGTGATCTTTTTTCATATAGCTATTAATACTAATTCGGAAATAAATATTTCCGGATCAAATATAAATAATGATAAAAGTCATAGCACCTTATGATGCCTGTCATTTTTTATATATGCTACCAAAAATATCTTTGTACAACTGATTGAAACTCTATTAACCATTACGATAAAAAAGTTAAAGAACTTTAGTACAGATGTGAAGGTTAACACAGCAAGAACCCCTGTCTTATTGATGGGGATTTTTGTTTTACAGCAAACTGTAAATACTATCTTCATTCACTTCTTAAACTGACGGGCATCATTTTTACACAACTTATATTGCCATACATTACAGTATTAAAAATACTGCCATGAATACAATTATTATTCCCACCGACTTTTCGCCTACTGCAATCAATGCGATGAACTATGCTGTAGGTATGGCTAAAGAGATCAACGCAAGTATCATTTTGTTTCATGCATATCAGATACCTATGACAATTAGTGAGGTACCTGTACAAATGGTAAACATTGAAGAGATGAGAAAAGATGCTGAAAAACATTTACAATTACTTAAGGAAAAAATAGAACATGTTACTTCCGGCTCACTCAAGATATATAAAGAATGCAGATTGGGAAATACCGAAGACGAACTGGAAGATTACTGTAAATCTATTGATCCGATCGCTATCGTAATGGGATCAAGAGGATCTTCAAATCTAGACCGAGTATTGTTTGGCAGCACCACTCTTACTGTTATACGCCATTTGAGTTGGCCGGTAATTGCCATCCCTCCGGGAAAAGAATATCATCCCATTAAAAAAATAGGATTTGCCTGCGACTTTAAGCATGTGGTAGAAACAACACCAGTGGATACGATAGAAAAATTCGCCAAATTATTCAATGCTGAGTTACACATATTGAATGTAGATTATCAAGACAAACACTTTACTCCCGATACTCCACATGAGTCTGTGTTATTACATACAATGCTGGAAGACCTTAAACCAACCTACCACTTTATCGAAGATGCCGATATAGGTAATGGCATTAACAGGTTTGCAGAAGAAAATAATATTGATCTCATTATCGCAATTCCAAAAAAACATAAATTATTGGAAAGTATTTTTCATCAAAGCGGCAGCAAAAAAATATTATTTGCATCACACATCCCTATCATGTGCATACATGAATGATCTAAACAGGATCGTGTTCTTGTAAATTATTTATGGTATGATCAGATGTCCGCTGGCAAGCGTAATTTGCTTCTGCACAAATTTTGCAACATATTTACCTGTAGATAACACCAAGGACACTCCTTTGGTATAATTAGCTTTTATCGTGATCGCTTTTCTTGTAGCAACTAATTGTTGTTTATCGTTGTAAACGTATAGAGTCCCGGTTATACTATTTTTTGTACGATTGGCAATCACACAATTACTATCCTCATAAAACATCAGGTATTTTTCAGGAGATGGCCTGCGCTTGAGACCGGTACTCCCTTTCACTAGTACCTTTTCTTCTTTGCACACAAAATAGCTTACCGTGTCTGCTAATTTTAAAGAAGATACACTTTCAGGAAAAGCTGCCAGCATCTTTTCAGGTGTGTAGCTCGTTCTTTCAAAATTTGTATAATCTTTAGGACAGGCCAAGTTAAGTTTACCGGGCAATGTAAACAGTTTGGTATTGGTAATTTTAATTCCCGTAACAGAAGCCTGCCATTCATTTTGATTGGCAGCATAGATCACTGAGTTCCTGATCTCACTTGTCAACGAATCTGTAGGCCCGCAACCACTGGAATGCCAGAAAAATCCACGATTGTATATTTTCATCGTACAGTCATCCAAAATTATTTTCTCACTATTTAAAGGAAAAAAATATCCTCCGGGTTTCCGGGTTACCACTCCATTATATATATCGCTGAAATAACATCTTTTAAAGGATGTGATATCCTTCACCTTCTGTACCATTTTATTTGGTACAGTGTGCACCACATTTCCATAAAATGAACAATCTGAAAAATGAATATCAACTCCCGGTATCCATGCCGACCAATTATACATGCCTATAAATGTACAATTAGCGAAATTCATATTTCTTACCGTATTGGCTCCTACCGCCATCAACAGCCCACAGCCACGGTTATATGCAAATTCGCAATTAGTGAACTGTGCATAAGAAATATCTTTTTTTCTTTCCGGCTCAATATCTACACCGGCACTTGGTGCCGAATAAATATACAGCCTACCCGTATGATTGAACTTGCAATTGATGGCTGTCAAAGTATCTCCATCTACCCATGAGAATCCCTGCCTGCCATTATAACTTGATACCACATTTTCGAAACGAAGTTTATTGGCTCCGGCATTTTCTACTCCATCCAACGCAAAATGATGAACATTGATATCTACTAATTCGATATCACGTCCTTGATTGGTATAGATGCCTACATGAAATAATTGTCGTCCTACATCCCCCCAGGCCCCGCCAATTATACAATTATCCATATTGCCATCCAATTCGATATGCTTTATTTTTACGGTTGAACTGGAATTGATAGAAATAGCCCCTCCGATAGTAGCAGCAAATTTTACATCATAGTTTCGGCTAGCAGGGGTGCATTTAGGAATACCGAATCTTTGTTTATCATAATAAAATGAACCGTAATAAAGTCCATCAGCATATTTTATCAGCGGACTTTGCCCTTGTTTGTTTGGAATTCCCTCAACAGTTAAGTTTGTAACATTCTTAAAAAAAAGCAGATCGGCTCCATTCATAAATCTTCTGGGAGTATCCACCACTTGTCTTCCTACTTTATATAACCCGAATGGAATAATTAATTTACCACAGCCTCCGCGTTTGTTGAAATAATCAGCAGCCAATTCAAATGCCGCATGGTCATTGGTTATCCCATCACCTTTTGCGCCAAAATCCTTAACAATATTTTTTTCAATATAGCCGGCACCACATTCGCTTTTTTGCGGATAGCCCTTACTGACTGAGAACAGTAATAACACCAGTAACGCAGCTATATACTTCGATAATTTTACCATTATTTTTTATGGCGAGATTCCAACACCTGCAGAACATCCTGCAAAGAATGATCTTTCGCCTGTAGTAATATCAAATAATGAAACAACAGATCTGCCGCTTCACCTAAAAACAATTCTTTATTATTATCTTTTGCTTCAATCACAATTTCTACTGCTTCTTCCCCTACCTTCTGAGCAATTTTATTGATCCCCTTTTTGAACAGAGATGTGGTATAAGAAGCATCGGAAGGATTATTTTTTCTATCCGCAATAATTTGCTCCAATTGAAATAAAAAATCATTCGATTTATTTGTTTCACCCCAGCAGGTATCAGTCCCCTTATGACAGGTAGGCCCAACAGGCTCCGCTTTGATCAATAAGGTATCATTATCACAATCTGCTTTGATATCTTTCAACAAAAGATAATGACCACTTTCTTCGCCTTTCGTCCACAACCTGTTTTTTGTACGACTGAAGAAAGTAACTTTCCGGAGCTCCTGCGTTTTAGCCAAAGCCTCTTCATTCATAAAACCCAGCATTAATACTGTACCGGTTTTATAATCCTGAATAATTGCAGGTACCAGGCCATCCGCATATTTTTTAAAATCTACCACTACGCTCATAATCGTATATTTATTTTTTGTTGAGATAAATAATTTTTCAATTCAGGAATTCCTATTTCTTTATAATGAAAAATACTTGCAGCTAATGCAGCATCGGCTTTTCCGCCTTCAAACACTTCTTTAAAATGTTCCATTGTTCCTGCACCACCCGATGCAATGATCGGAACAGGCAATAACTCCGACAAAGCTGCTGTTATGTCCAATGCAAAGCCGGCCTTGGTGCCATCATTATTCATGGAAGTCAATAATATCTCTCCGGCTCCTAAGTCCACAGCTTGTTTAGCCCAATCGATCGTTTTAGTTTCTGTTTTGGTTCTGCCACCATTTAGATACACATACCATTCACCATCTTCTTCTTTCTTAGTATCAATTGCCAATACAATACATTGATTCCCGAATTCTTTACTCATGTCAGCAATGATCTGCGGATTTTTGTATGCAGATGTATTGATAGAAATTTTATCTGCCCCGTTTTGTAATAAAACAGATACATCTTCTACCGTGCTGATACCGCCACCTACCGTAAAAGGAATATTAATAGCAGCTGCTACCTTTTTTACCAGTTCTACTAATGTTTTTCTTTTTTCTACCGTTGCGGTAATATCTAAAAATACTAATTCGTCTGCTCCTTGCTGTGAGTACAATAAAGCCAGCTCTACAGGATCTCCTGCATCACGTATATCAACAAAGTTCACGCCTTTTACAGTTCTCCCTTCTTTAATATCCAGACAAGGTATAATTCTCTTCGTTAACATGTTAGTTGATCGTTGCTAATTGTTTCAATGTGATTTTACCTTCATAGATCGCTTTCCCGATAATGGCGCCGCCACAACCAATTTCTTTCAATTGCAATACATCATCGAAATTACTTACACCGCCACTTGCTATTAAATTGATTTCAGGATGTTGCTCCATAATTTTTTTATACAGATCAATAGACGGACCTTCCATTACACCATCTTTGGAAATATCAGTGCAGAAAATATGCGTTGCCCCCAGACTCAATAATTTTCCAATAAAATCATAAATATTCAAACCGCTATCTTCCAGCCAGCCACCGATCTTGATTTTTTCATCCAACACATCAGCTCCGATCAAAAACTTATCTGTACCGAATTCCATCAACCATTCTTCAATTACCTGTGGTTGCTTCACCGCCAAGCTTCCGATAGTTACTATATCTCCACCTGCATTTAAAATATCCGATACATCAGAAATCGTTTTTACACCCCCGCCAAAATCAATGATCAAATCTGTAGCTTCAGCAATTGATTCTAATACTTTGAGATTAACGATCTTCCCTGCTTTGGCTCCATCTAAGTCAACCACATGCAAGCGTTTAATGCCTGCTGCTTCAAATTCTCTTGCAACCTCTGCAGGATTTTCGTTGTAGATCTTTTTCTGTGCATAATCACCTTTTGTAAGGCGAACACATTTTCCATCTATGATATCTATTGCAGGAATGATCTCCATTATTTGATATTTATAAAGTTTTTCAAAATTGTTTCTCCAACAGTTCCCGATTTTTCAGGATGAAACTGAACTGCATAAAAATTATCTTTTTGCAATGCCCCGCTGTAAGGAATAATATAGTCTGTTGTTGCTACTGTAGCATTGCACAATGCTGCATAATAACTATGCACATAATACACAAAAGCATTTTCCGCCAACCCATTAAAAAGAACAGATTTATAATCGTAAATATTATTCCATCCTATTTGTGGCACTTTTTCTATATCCGACTTGAATAGCTTTACTTCTGTATCAAAAATACCTAATCCTTTTGTGTCGCCTTCTTCTGTATGATTGCACATCAGCTGAAAACCAACACAGATACCTAATACGGGCTGCGTCAATCCTTTTATAATTGTATCGAGGCTATTATCCTGCAAAGATTGCATTGCCGCTTCTGCATGACCAACTCCGGGGAAGATCACCTTATCAGCGCTTTGCAACAAAGCTTCATCGTTTGTAACAATCGATTCCACACCCAATCTATCCAAAGCATATTGAACACTTTGAACATTACCGGCATTATATTTTACTATTGCTACCTGCATTATAGAATTCCTTTTGTTGATGGCAAAGCGTTGTTATTGATATCTCTTTTCACAGCCATCTTTATTGCTTTTGCAAAGCCTTTAAAAATAGCTTCTATTTTATGATGTTCATTTTCGCCTTCAGCTTTAATATTCAAATTGCTTTTTGATGCATCGCTGAACGATTTAAAAAAGTGAAAGAACATTTCTGTCGGCATCTCTCCGATCTTTTCTCTTTTAAATTCAGCATCCCAAACGATCCAATTTCTTCCGCCAAAATCAATAGCAACCTGAGCAAGGCAATCATCCATCGGCAATAAGAAACCGTAACGCTCAATCCCTCTTTTATCTCCCAACGCTTTTGCGATAGCCTCACCTAATGCAATACCGGTATCTTCAATGCTGTGATGTTCATCGATGTGAAGGTCACCTTTACATGTAACATTCAGATCAATATTACCATGACGAGCTATCTGGTCCAACATATGATCGAAGAAAGCTAAACCTGTATTAACAGAAGCCTTTCCAGTTCCATCTAAATTCACTTCAATGGAAATTTTTGTTTCGTTGGTATTACGCTCATGCTTAACAATTCGTGGAGGTAATTTTAAATATTCGTAGATAGCTGCCCATTGTTTTGTTTCCAGCGCAACTGTACTGTTTCTTAATTCTGCGATTGAATCTTTTACTTCTGCAGCGCCTAATGTATCATCACCATTCAACCAAAATGCTTTGCAGCCAAGGTTTTTAGCCAATTGCACATCAGTAATTCTATCACCAATTACAAATGAATTGGCAAGATCATATTCAGGATTGTTGATGTATTTTGTAACCAACCCTATATTTGGCTTACGTGTTGGCGCATTATCTTTTGCAAAAGTTCTATCGATAATTACTTCAGAAAAATCAATCCCTTCATTAGATAAACTCTTCATCATAAAATTATGCACCGGCCAAAAAGTATCTTCAGGAAATGAAGCAGTCCCGAGTCCATCCTGGTTGGTGATCATTACCAATTCGTAATCTAACTCAGTAGCTATTTTACGCATATAATAAAACATATCAGGATAGAATGCTAATTTCTCGAAAGAATCTAACTGATAAGTTGGTGGAGCTTCGTTGATCAAAGTACCATCTCTATCTATGAATAAGACTTTTTTCACCCTTTATAATTTTTAAGTGTTTGTATTAATAAAATATTTTCAGCAGGCGTACCAACTGTGATACGTAAACAATTTTCACACAAAACTTCTTTTGTTCTGTTACGCACTACAATTTCATTATCGGTTAAATAAGTATATATTTTATCTGCATCATTTACTCTTATTAAAATAAAATTGGCATCACTAGGAAATATCTTTTCTACGAAAGACAAAGTACTCAATTCCTTTACTAATTTATCCTTTTCTACTACTACTTCTTTGATCCAGTTATTCACCTGGTCTGTATTTTGCAGTGCTAGTAATGCTAATTGTTGTGAAGCATCGTTTACATTATACGGAGGCTTTGTTTTGTTCAACAGATCAATGATATCCATTGAAGCATAAGCCAATCCCAATCTAAGTGCCGCCAATCCCCATGCCTTTGACAATGTTTGCATTACGATCAAATTGGGATATTCTGTGAGCTCTTGTATAAATGTTTTCTGTTTTGAATAATTGATATAAGCCTCATCAATGATCACTATTCCGGGAAAATTATTCAGTAAAATTTCTACATCTTCCCTGTTCATATTATTACCAGTAGGGTTATTCGGAGAGCAGATGAATAAAAGCTTAGTGTTATCATCAACGGCATTTAATATTCCTTCAACATCTAATTGAAAATCCGGCGTAAGGTTTACTTTTTTTATAGCCACATCATTGATGTTTGCACTTACTTCATACATACCATAAGTAGGCGGACAAATGATCACATTATCAACACCACCGGGGTTACAAAAAATACGATATGCCAGATCGATCACTTCATCACTTCCTGTACCAATAAAAATATTTTCTGCAGGAACTCCTTTAATTTTTGTCAAAGCAAATTTCACCTGCCATTGCAACGGATCAGGATAACGATTGTAGCTATCTCTTTCTAATGGAGAACCGTATGCATTTTCATTCGCATCTAAAAACACCGAGGCCTTCCCCGTAAATTCATGTCTTGCAGATGAATAAGGTTTTAAGCTTTTTATATTTTCCCGTACTAGTTTATCTAAGTTGAACATAATTATAAGAAGATTGAAGTTAGGATATAGAATTTAGAATTTTTTGATTGTAAGACTCCAGCATTTTACCAACCTCATTTAACAATAGTCTTAAATCTTCATTCTCTCCATATCCTAGATCATATGATAAAATTAAATAGTATTGACATTCTTCTAAAGAACCCTGAGCAATATTCATAAACCTCGCTTTATCAGCCTTTCCTCTTTTTTTATAGCCTTCTGCTATATTAGCCGGAATAGAAACAGCGGCTCTTTTAAATTGAGATGATAAAGCATATACTTCTTCCTTCGGAAATCTCTTTATGTATTTGTAAACTCCTAGCACAAACTGATGTGCTTTTTGCCAAACAATTAATTCCTGAAACTTTTGTGTTGTCATTATCGGTCAACTTCTGTATTCTATATTCTTTATTCAATATTCTTAAGACTATCCAATCTTACAGTTACTGCATTCTTATGAGCATCCAGCCCTTCAGCAGCTGCCATAATTTCTACCGTATTTCCAATATTATTAATTCCTTCCTTTGTTAATTGTTGAAAAGTTACTTTCTTAAAAAAACTATCCAACGAAACGCCGCTATATGCTTTTGCATAACCATTTGTAGGCAATGTATGATTTGTTCCTGAAGCATAATCACCTACACTTTCAGGAGAATAATGTCCGATAAAAACACTTCCTGCATTGGTTACTTTTTCAGCCAGAGCCAAAGCGTTATCTGAAGCAATGATCAAATGCTCTGCAGCATATTCATTCAATAATTCAAATGCATCATCTACATTTTTGACCACAATGTATCTGCTATGTTGCAACGCTTTTATTGCAATATCTTTTCTCGGCAGTTCTTTTAATTGTTTTTCTACCTCAGCCTGAACTGCCTTAACTAAGAACTCAGAACTGGCAACCAAAACAACCTGACTATCTGCACCATGTTCCGCCTGACTTAACAGGTCGGCAGCAATGAAAGCAGCGTTACTTGTCTCATCCGCATATACCGCCACTTCACTCGGACCGGCAGGCATATCAATTGCAATACCGGCTTTATTTACCAATTGTTTAGCACAGGTTACATACTGATTTCCCGGACCGAAAATTTTATACACCTGTGGAACGGTTGCTGTTCCATAAGCCATTGCACCAATGGCTTGCACACCACCGATCTTATAAATATTTTTTAAGCCGATCAATTGCGCTGTATATAAAATAACGGGATTTACTTTTCCATCTTTACCCGAAGGCGTACAAACAACGATCTCTTTAGAACCTGCCAGCACAGCAGGTATTCCTAACATCAACAAAGTGGAAAATAAAGGTGCAGATCCTCCCGGAATATACAATCCTACTTTTTGAATAGCGATTGATTTTCTCCAACATACAACACCGGGAGTTGTTTCAACTTTTTGAATTGTCTCTTTTTGAATAGTATGAAAAGCTTCAATATTTTTTTTTGCTTGCTGAATAGCTTGTTTTAATTTTTCATCCACCAACAAAACTGCTTCGGCAATTTCAGCTTCTGTTACTTTCAACTCATTCAGTTCAACCCCATCAAATTGTGCCGCATATTTTTTTACTGCAACATCTCCATTTTGTTTAACATCATTTAAAATATTACCTACAGTAGCTTCTAACGAACTGCTATCAAAAGCAGGACGCTGCAGAATTTGATTCCACTCACTTCTCTTCGGTTCAATATAAACTCTTTCCATAATCAAGCTCTTATCCCCCTTTAGGGGGTTAGGGGGTTAAACGATCATCTTTTCAATTGGCAAAACAATAATACCTTCTGCCTCAAAACTTTTCAGTTTTTCAATAATATCCCAAAAATCATTTTCATTCACTACACTTTGTACACTACTCCATCCTTCTTCCGGCAAAGGCACAATGGTAGGGCTTTTCATACCGGGTAGTACAGCCGAAATATTTTTTAACTGATGGTTCGGCGCATTCAACATGATGTATTTACTGTTCTTTGCTTTTTTAACCGCATTAATACGCAACAATAATTTTTCGAGTATCTCTTTTTGTTCGGGTGACAAATTTTTATTTGCTGTTAAAACTGCCTCTGATTTTAATATAACTTCTACCTCTTTCAAACCGTTTGTAAACAGCGTACTTCCGCTACTTACCAGGTCACAAATAGCATGCGCTAAACCAATGCCCGGTGCTATTTCTACAGAACCACTGATCTCATGTATCTCTGCATTGATCTTTTTTTCTGTTAAAAAATTTTGCAAAATAGTTGAATAAGTAGTGGCAATTTTCAAACCTTGCAGATCCTGAATAGAGCTATATTCAACTCCTTTAGGCACAGCAATGCTCAAGCGGCATTTACCAAAACCTAAACGATACACCAGGTCAATATCCTTGTTTTTTTCAAGCAAAACATTTTCACCAACAATACCAATATCGGCAACACCATCATACACATATTGAGGAATATCATCATCTCGTAAAAAATAAATTTCCAGCGGAAAATTATCCGCAACTGTTTTCAATTGCTTATTTCCATTACTAATTTCAATACCGCACTCTTTTAACAATTTGATTGAATCTTCGAAAAGTCTTCCTGATTTTTGAATTGCTATTTTTAGCATAGTCTATTTTTTAATATTTTATCTAACCTGGTTATAAACAAAAAGGGCTTACCTTTTGAAGTAAGCCCTTTTTGAAATATGTTTATTACATACATACCAACATAGCTTACCTTACGGCAGTAAATGATGATGATGTATGTGAGTAAATTGTTTCATTGATGGTGCAAAGTAAAGACCGAAAATTTATTTTGCCAAATAAAATTTAGAAATTCTCGGGAATCACACCTAATCCGGGGGAGTCTGTATATAGAATCCGGCCAAAATCGAATTTTACCCCTTCAGCAATATCCTCCGACAACAATAGCGGCCCATCCATATCTACATAATCTAATAGTGGTGCTAGCTGAGCAATAGCCCCTGTACCTACGGAACTTTCATTCATACAACCAACCATCACTTTCATGCTTAGTTCCCGTGCTCTCTTTATCATATTACGAGCAGGAGTAATACCGCTGCATTTGGTCAGTTTTATATTAATTCCATGAAAATGCTGATAACATTTTTCAACATCGCTTTCCTTTACACAGGATTCATCAGCTATCAATGGTAACGGCGAAGCATCAAACAATGCCTTCATCCCATCCCAATCATCTTTTGCCAATGGCTGTTCAATAAATTCTACACCCAAATCTTTTAATAAAGGAATTTTTTGTGTTGCTTGTTCCAATGTCCAACCAGCATTTGCATCAACTCTGAAAATAGCATCTGTATGTTTGCGTAATGCTGCTACCATTTCAATATCATTTTCTACCCCAACTTTTATTTTATAGATCGGCCATGGCTGCTCTTGCATTTTTGCAACCATATTATCAATTGAATCAATGCCAATGGTGAAATCAGTCAGCGGAGCTTTTGCTGTATCCAGATTCCACAACTGGTGTAATTGCTGACGTTTTATTTTACCATACAGATCCCAGCCCGCCATATCCAAGGCACAAACTAAAAAAGGATTTGCAGGAAATAAATGATGTAAGTAATGCCAGTATCTTTCGGGATCTGAGAAAGCGAATTTTTCTACAAAGATTTTTTTTCTTTCAAGGTCTTCTATCATTTTTTCTACTGTGATATCGTAGTAATTGATAGCAGGTGCCTCACCATATCCCACGAAACCAAAATGCTCCAACGCAACAATTAAAGTTGGCTGATGCGTTTTTGTTCCTTTAGAAATGGTAAAAGGATGTTTAAAAGGAAGGCTGTATGATTTGTAAGAAACTTTCATTTTATTTGAGGGCAAATATAAACCACATAGGCATATAGTTACATAGCGTGTTTCTATGTTCCTATATGCCTATGTAATACTAGTTCAAATTATCTGCCGCTTGCCTTTACCAAGCCGCCAAACTCTGCATTGAATTCTTTTTCCTTGATCAGGTCCTCCAGGCTCATATGCATCCTGTATTGCCAGTAATGTTTAGGATTGGCAGGAACATTGATCCTTTCATCATTAGGATTATCTCTTCTTAATTTTTCACTGATACCTAAAATATCCTGCAACTGGAAAATACTCCACATAGCAGGTGAGTATAAATGTTGCACCACTATTTCTTTATTGATCCATGCTTCGCAATAAAAAGGAGATGCGCCATAATGCCCCAATTCATTATTATAGAAACGTTGTGTTTTTGCAGGATCTTCTTCCCACCAACCCCTGATCGTACTCATATCATGCGTTGATGGCGTAACAACTGATAAATAAGGAGCATCAGCAGGATGGAAAAAATCTTTAGACGAATCTTTCGGCATACGTTGTATTTCAAGACTCAGCATACCCAACTGTTGCATTACATCAGGTACACAATTTGGTACCATACCCAAGTCTTCGCCACAAACCAACATATTGGTACTGCGTTTTAATTCGGGTAATTTATGAAGCGCTTCTTTTTTCCAGAAATCATCCTGTCTCACATAAAAATAATTTACATACAACTCTTTCAATTTTCCCTGAGTATACCCGTCGAGATATTTGAATGAAGTAGTATGATCTGCATTGATCCTGAAATGGAACTGCTGGCCATTTGACCCTTCTTCTTCAATTAAAATTATATTGCTGATGATATCATACAGTCCGAATTTTATTTTCTCCTGAAATTTATCATTTGGTTGATGACTAAAATAAGCTTCTACTTTACGCTGTGTATTAAACTCATCTTTGAGATACCATTGCCCATCGTAATTATTGAAAAAATTCTCTTTAGCATGATAATCATCTGTACCAAAAATTTCATATAAAACAGATTCGGTAATAAATGGAGTGCAATAACGTTGATGATTAAACGCAATACCGTTCTGATGAAATTCGCTGATGTGTACGGGTATAGCGGGAACAAATCTTCCTAAAATGCCTTCCACTGCATTAACCGGAATACTCCATATACGGAAGAATCCAAGTATATGATCAATTCTGAACGCATCAAAATATTCACTCATCTGCTCAAAACGCTGACGCCACCAGGCAAAGCCATCTTCCTGCATTTTCTTCCAATTATATGTAGGAAAACCCCAGTTCTGCCCTTTAATAGCAAAATCATCCGGCGGAGCTCCTGCCTGTGCATCCATATTATACAGATCAGGTGCCATCCAGGCATCACAACCATAACGGTAAATACCAATGGGCAAATCTCCTTTTACTACAATATCATTCTTATGTGCATAGGCAGTTGCATCTTTTAATTGCAGATGAAGATGGTATTGAATAAAATAATGCAATGCAATTTCATCATAATGCTTTTGGGTTGGTGATGCCAGTTCTTGTATATCATTTTCATGATATACACTATTGGTTGCCCATTGATTGTAATCAGACGTTTTATACTTATCTCTCAAATAACAGAAAGCTGCATACGGAACCAACCAGTGTCGGTTCATATCAAAAAATTCAAAATATTTTGTATCATTTAAAAACTCGTCTTTCTGCAACAAATACAATTCCTTCAAAACAGAAAATTTGATCTGCATTACGGCATCATAATCCACTGCAGGTAATGCATTTAGTTGTTGTTGCTTTTCTGCCAGAGATTTTAATGTTGCATTCTTTTTAGTACCAGCTACTTTTTCCAGATTGATAAAAAGCGGATGCAGCGCAAATGCAGAGATAGCTGCATAAGGATAAGAGTCTGTCCAAGTATGCGTTGCCGTGGTATCATTGATAGGCAACAACTGAATTAATTTAAGTCCGTTTATTTTAGCCCAATCTACCAACAAATTAATGTCGGTGAATTCACCGGTTCCAAAACTCTTATTCGTTCTTAAACTAAAGACAGGAATCGCTACCCCGGCGCCTTTCCAGTTAGGAAAAGGTAATTGAGCAAACCCATCATGCAATATGGTTAATTTACCTTTTCCGGTTCCTCCCTGTAATATTCTGTTACCACCGCCTTCAAAAAATCTTAACTTTTTATCGGTGGTTCCATACACTCCATATTTATATAATACCGGAAAACTTTCGTCAGACAGATCTAATTTGATTGTCCACCAATTGCCATTTTTACTAAGTAATAAAGGGTTTTCAGTACTCCAGTTACCCAATGTATCATTACTGCCAACGATACAGATCATTTCATCTTCCTTTAATAAAGGAGCTTTTACTCTTAACTCATGTGTACAGGTTTTTGGAGCAGGTACCTTAGTTGCAGTAGCAGTATGTAATAATACCTGCTGAAAAGGCTGTGTAAAGAAAGCATTCTCTACCTGCCCGGCATGATTCCAGATATCAATAACCGTAATTTCTTTAGCAGCGGATTTTTCAAAGTCAATTTCTCTATCATCTCCCCATTCTATAATTTCAGCCCCCGTATCATCTCTGTAAATATATTTGTATTGCAGGCTTCCCCCTTGTAAATCGGCTTCGGAAAACTCAACTTTTGCCAGCCATAATTCATTGTTAAAGTAATATAGGGGTACAGCTTTAGCTATGTCGTTATTACCTAAGGCATCACAATTTCCTGATACAAATAATGTTTGTCCGTACTTTGTGGAGAAACGGAGATAAAAGTTCACAGTCATCTAGTAAAAAGTTAAGGGTTTGCAATATATAACCTTTATGTAAAAAATACACAATAAAAATAGGCTTTTGAAATAATATTCGTCAAAATATTTTATCAGGTTAAATAATTGTCTGATTTCCACTATTTTTGCCAAAATTAATTGCAAAATGGAATCTACAAAAAAATCAACTGGCTTATATTGGGTATTATTTCTTGCTTCTGTAGCTGCCTTTTTTCTGGTATATAAAGTTGGCGGTGGCTATTGCTCAATGGTACTGCCTTTCAACGTTACATTTTTTGCAAAAGCCCTGGATCTGATGTAATCCAACGCCATTTTTCTTTACTTCTTTAAACTGTTAATAATAGCAGCGAATTCCTCTGCTATTAATGAGGCTCCGCCTACTAATCCCCCGTCTACGTCAGGCTGACCAAATATTTCTTTGGCGTTGGCTGCTTTTACACTGCCTCCGTATAAAATGCTGATGCTATCTGCTACTGCATTACCATATTTAGCAGCAAATACACTGCGTATATGTGCATGCATTTCTTGTGCTTGTTCGCTACTAGCTGTTTTACCTGTACCAATTGCCCAAATAGGCTCATAGGCTATCACAAAATTCGTAAGTTGTTCTGGTGTTAGGTGAAACAAACTTTCTATCAATTGAGTTTCTACATAACTGTTTTGGGTACCGGCTTCACGAATATCCAATGCCTCTCCACAACAAAAAATCGGTTTTAGGCCAAACTCCAGACAAAGATTTACCTTATCGGCGAGCATACTATTGCTTTCATTAAAATACTCTCTTCTTTCGCTGTGACCCAGTATTACATAATCCACTCCTATGCTTTGCAGCATCTCCACACTTACTTCTCCTGTATATGCTCCCGATCTTTTGCTATAACAATTTTGAGCAGCTATATAAATATTTTGTTTACCACTTAATTTATCTTTTACGGTAGTTAAATATGGAAATGGAATTCCCAGAACAGCTTCCTGATTTTCACCCAACTCAGTTGGAATGGCAAAAAGATCATTTAATAATGCTTCTCCCTGTGCAAGTGTCAAATTCATTTTCCAGTTTGCTGCTGCAATTTGTTTTCTCATCATTGTTTATTTTTTATTTATTATAAAGTTCGTTTAAAATTTCTTTTTCATTTTGAGTGATCGTTTTGCCTTTCAATCTTTTCCAGTTCTCAATATCCTGTAATGCCTTTTCAAATGTATACTGATCATTTCCCCAGGTAAAATCAGGTATGTATTTTGGCGGAAATCCTTCTGCAAAAATATTACAACATACACCTACCACTGTACCCGTATTAAATGAAGTATTAATAGCAGCTCTGCTATAATCTCCCATAAGCAAACCACATTTTAACCCCACCTTTCTGTAAGTCATATCAGGCTTAAACCATACTGCCACCTCGGATGCTGTATTTTTTACATTGGAATTAGTTGTCCCTGCTCCCAGATTACACCATTCACCAATTACACTGTCTCCCAAATACCCGTCATGAGCTTTGTTACTGTATCCAAATAAAATAGTGTTTTTTATTTCACCAGCTACTGTACAGTAAGGACCAACTGTAGTTGCTCCATATATCTTACTGCCCATCTTTACAACAGCACCTTCACACAAAGCAAAGCTGCCACGTATCATAGCCCCTTCCATTACTTCAGCGTTCTTACCAATATAGATAGGACCTTCGGAAGCATTTAAAATGCTGTACTCCACTTTAGCACCATCTTCAATAAAAATCTGTTCGGGATTAATTACTTTGTTAGTAGTTGATATAGGTTGAGAGCTTCTCCCCTCTGTTATCAATGCAAAATCTTTTCGCAATGCCCAATCATTGAATTGAAACAGATCCCAGGGATGCTGTAGCACCCTGATATCATCTGCTCCATGAACTACAGGAATATCAGCATGATCCAGATGACCAAATAGTTCTACATAATTTTTTGTTGGAACGATATTGGAATTAAATGTAAGCGTATTTTCATTTTTATCATACCCCAATGCAGCTAATATCAATGCCCATTTTTCTCTGATGGTAAGAATACCTATCCTGATATCCGCTGCGCTACGTGTGGCAGTAAAAGGATACAAACTATCGCCGGTATTTTTATCAGTGAAAACTATCTGCATTTATTCAAAATTATCTTTTTTTATCAGATGACAATTTGATTTTTTTATTAACGATAAGATAGAACAAAAAAAATCCCTTCGGAAAACCAAAGGGATGTTAATATAGTTGAGAAAAACAACTCAGTACGAATACTAGTTATCTTTCTTTGCGTAACGTTTTTTAAATTTATCGATACGACCTGCAGTATCCACCAATACATTTTTACCTGTATAGAAAGGATGTGAAGTGTTTGATATCTCCAATTTAATAACCGGATATTCATTACCATCCTCAAATACTACTGTTTCTTTAGATTCAGCAGTTGAACGGCTTAAAAACTGATATCCATTACTCATATCTTTGAAAACTACAAAGCGGTAATTTTTTGGGTGCAATTCTTTTTTCATGATTGTCAACGTTTTGTGCATGGATTTTGCCATGCGGTTTTTTAAAGAGCAGCAAAGGTAGGCTTTTTAATTGATAATGGATAATTTGATAATAGATAATTTAGAAACCCTACCAGTTCTTAATCCATTATTATCAGCTCTTCATATTCACCACTTGCAGGGCTATTCCAAGATTCCAGGATTTTGAAGCCTGAATTACATCTTGCAGGTCATCTATCTTTTTCCCGGTAACCCTGATGATATCGTCCATAATGGCTGCCTGTACTTTCAGACCTGCATCTTTAATAAGTTTCACTATTTTCTTTGCATCTTCCTGTTTGATTCCGTTTCTTACGATCACTTCCTTTTTAACAACTTTACCACTTTGGTAAGGCTCTTTGCTCAGGTCGTATATCTCTCCGGCAAGCCCTTGTTTGATACTACGACTGATCATTACATCTACAATCTGATCTAATTTCATTTCGCTATCTGCTTCCAGATTTACCTTAAAATCTTTTTTATTCAGATCGATCACAACATGAGATCCTTTAAAATCGAACCTGTTTGTAATTTCTTTATTAACTGTATTTATAGCGTTATCTAAAGTTTGCAGATCTACTTTACTTGAAAAATCGAATGAAGGCATGGGTGATAATTGTTTGGGTGAGATAATTAGCGCAAATATAAAAAATGCTGCCCATATTGAACAGCATAATTCTTGTTTACTTTTATAGATAAATGATAATCTATATTTCAATAAAAATTGAAAATAAATTTTATAAAGAATTCATTTTAATAAATTTACACAATTTGTATAAATAATAATACTAAATACCTGACACAGCTTTTTTAGGCAGAAAAACATATAACAATACACCAGATAGAACAATCAATAAAGCTATGATCTCCGCCTGCGAAAGACTAAATCCGAAAACATTGTAGTGATAATTTACTCGTATTTTTTCTATAGCAAATCTTTCTAATCCATTCAATATAAGATATATAGAAGAAATAACTCCCGCTGCTTTTATCTTTTTACGAATTGACCATAAAAACAAAAACAATATAGTACATAACACCGTTTCGTAAAATGGCGTAGGAAAAACGGGGGTAGGCAATACACGATTATACTCATCTAGTGAACCTGGTATCTTAATTCCATCTTTATTAACGTTGTTGGGATAGTTATAAGCGAACATCCATTTAGGTAAAAATGAAGGACCTTTAAAAGTAGCATGAGGCACCTTATCCAAGGTAGGGCTTTTCCTGTCTGTTATCAATTCGGTAGATCCATCCGCATTGATAACCGTATCAATCAGAAAATAAGTACTATACTTTTTCAAGTTTTCATTAAACTCATTAGGTTTTGCCAGCGCAACCTTCGCAGATGCATCGGTAACATAAGCACTATTATAGATACCCCAATCCCCGTCTCCAGCCACCTGACAACCGATCCGACCAACTGCATAAGCGATCATCAAAGCCGGGGCCACCGAATCTGCTAAATGAATAGGCTTGATACCTTTTTTAACAGCATAGCAGGCAATAGCTATGGTAGCTAAAATTAGCCCTCCGTAAAAGGTGAGTCCGCTTGCGGAGAACAAGCGTTCTATCGGGTGTGCTATAAATTCATCCCAATTTTCGAAATTATCAAAAAGCTTGGCTCCTAAAAGACCAAACACTAACCCAATAATAATAATATCTCCTACCCGGTCATGTGGCCAGATACGCAATGTCCGGCGTTCCGGTTCTTTCAACTTTTGCTTATGCTTATCCCACCATTTTAATCCGGCCAACAAGAGCCCCAGAATCAAACCACCTAAAATATTACCGTCAGTTGAAAAGATATAATCTTGCGGATTCATGTCCTCCGGCTTATTAAAAAACAAACCAACCAACTTATACGCAAAAATAAATCCGGTCAAAAAATTAGTGAGTAATTCTATAAAAGAAACAGGCTGTCCTACCATTATTGCTTCTTCTCTGGGATGCAAAAGCCCCTGTTTTTCTTTACGTTTCAATTCGGCAGAAAGCACAATCGCCGATACTACAAACCCCAAAGCCACCATCAATCCGAAAGTATTTAAAAAACTTAACGCTTTCCATTCTACACCAAACCAGTCTTTAAAAACATAATATAAATTGGGATACATCTTATCAATTAAAAATTATAAATTATAAATTTTGATGCAATATATAGAAATATTCAGCGCAGAAACAATAAGTTACTTTAACAAAATGTCCCGTAAGTAATTAACCTACGGGACTTGCATTACTAACCCATGTAATATTTTTAATTGCAGTACTGATCAAATGCGCCGATCAGATTTTCTGCTATCATCTGTGCACTTCTGCCTTCGATATTATGTCTTTCGATAAAATGCACCAACTGCCCATCTTTAAACAATGCTATAGAAGGTGATGATGGAGGATAAGGCAATAAATGTTCTCTGATTTTTTTAACTGCCTCTACATCAAACCCGGCAAAGCTGGTAGTTAGATGAGTAGGTTTTTTTGCACTGTTGTGTACTGCCATCAATACACCAGGCCTTGCTGTTCCGGCACTACAACCACATACTGAATTTATAACTACTAAAGCCGTCCCTTTATCGGACAATGTTTTTTCTACATCAGAAGCTGTAAGCATTTCCTGAAATCCATTTTCAGTAAGCTCCTCTTTCATCGGTATTACAATTTCTTGGGGATACATATATTTTATTTAGACAGCAAATTTACGAAGTATCAATGAATAATACATCGAAAAACGTCAATATGTTGATAAATTGAAAATAAATAAACAAGTCATTAAGTCATCTGAATCAAGATGCTACAGACAATTTGTCGTTAAAAATTAATCGAAATTGTCAAAAATTCTTTGATTTACCATTTGGAATAGGTTTTGAATCCATCGTTTCATAACAAAATTTAAAACTAAAAAAATATACAACTATGACACTCGTAAGAACATCACATCCATTTGCAAAAAATTTAGACGGATTGGTTAATGACATTTTTAATGATTGGGCTCCCGCTCTTGGAAAAACCTTCAGGGAAGATGTATTTGGTTTTCCGCCAGTAAACATCTCTGAAAAAACCGATGCATACCAATTAGAAGTGGCAGCTCCGGGATTTGACAAAACAGATTTTGCAGTAAAATTAGATAATCAATTATTGACCATTACTGCAGAGAAAAAAGAAACAACAAAAGACGAAACTACCAAGACGATCAGGAAAGAATTCAGTCACAAAACATTTAAACGCAGTTTTACCCTGGATGAAAAAATTGAAGCCGGTAATATTTCGGCTAAATATGAAAACGGTATCTTATTGGTAACATTGCCTAAGAAAGAAGAAGTAAAAGCGGTAGCAAAAGAAATTGCTATCCAGTAAAATTAATTGTTATAACTGAGCATACAGTTGGTTTTGGTAAAACGCCTCCTTATTCCTAAGGAGGCGTTCATTTTTATATTACACGAATTTTTAGAACAATTCGTGCAATTAATAGCCTAATATCTTCAACATACTTTGAGCACTTTGCTCTTTAGCATATACCCAATCATGCAGCTTGCCATTTTTATCGTGACCAATAATAATGTGTTTAGGCGAAGGAATTAAACAGTGTTTAATTCCTCCGTAACCGCTGATCTGATCCTGGTAAGCACCGGTATGAAAGAACCCTACATACAAAGGCTCTCCGTTAGTTAATTTAGGAAGAAACACTTCATTGATATGCTCCTCACTATCATAATAATCATGACTATCGCAGGTAATACCGCCAAGGGTTACCCGCTGATATTCTTCCTGCCACTTATTGATAGGCAGCATTAAGAATTTTTCTCCTATCCCCCATGTATCTGGCAAAGTGGTAATGAAAGAAGAGTCAATCATGTACCAGATCTCTCTATCGTTCTGCATTTTTTCTCCAATAACACTGTAGATATGTGCCATACTCTCTCCTACTGTGTAACTACCAAATTCAGTAAAGATATTTGGCATTTGCACTTTGTTTCGGGTACAAGCCACTTTAATGTTACGTACAATTTCATTGATCATAAATTGATAATCGTACTCAAAACCTAATGAGTGCTTTATAGGAAACCCACCACCGATATTGATTGAATCTAATTCAGGACAGATCTTTTTTAACTGGCAGTATAAATTGATTACCTTATTCAATTCACTCCAATAATAAATATCATCTTTAATTCCTTTGTTTAAAAAGATGTGCAACATCTTTAATTGAAACTTATGTTCATATCCTTCGATCTGATCAACATAAAATTCCAGAATATCTTTTGCCCTCATCCCTAAACGAGAGGTATAGAAAGGGAAATTAGGCTCTTCTTCCGCAGCGACTCTTATCCCAACTTTAAAAGGATCTTTTACCGATTTATAGGCTTTCAATTCTTCCATATTATCCAACACAGGGATTACATTTTTAAATCCGGTGTTCAATAATTTGACAATTCGATTGGTGTATGGCTTTTGCTTGTAACCGTTGCAGATGATGAAGGTCTCTTTATTGATCTTCTTTTTCTGATAAAGCTTATTTATAATGTCAATATCATACGCATAAGAAGTTTCCAAATGAATATTATGCTTTAATGCTTCTTCAACTATAAATGAAAAGTGAGAGCTTTTTGTACAGTAACAATAATTATACTTGCCTTCATACTTATGCTTCTTAAAAGCATTTTCGAACATTTTTTTAGCCTTATTTATCTGCATACCAATTTTAGGCAGATAGGTTAGTTTTAACGGCGTACCATACTTATCAATAAGCGCTTTGATATCTTGTCCGTTGTATTGCAAATACTCGTCTTTAACCTTAAAATCTTCCTGAGGAAAATTAAATGTTTGATCAACCAGATCAGAGTAAGTATTGTTCATATTATTCATCGGCGGCAAATGGGTTTTAAGTAGTGAAGTGCAAATGTACTTGAATGATAAATGTAATAAATAAAAAACCGGATATGATTTTCTCACATCCGGTAAATATTATAAAGAACTAAGGCATTTATTTAACCTGAGCTACTAAGTTTTTGAAACTTTCTGGCTCGTTCATCGCCAAATCAGCCAAAACTTTACGATTTAAATCGATGTTTTTAGCAGCTAATTTATGGATGAATTCGCTATAAGTCAACCCTTCTGCTCTAACAGCAGCGTTGATACGTGCAATCCACAAAGTACGGTATTCACGTTTTTTAAGTTTACGACCAACGTAAGCATACGTTAACCCTTTTTCCATTACGTTTTTCGCAACGGTATATACATTTTTACGTTTACCGTAATAACCTTTAGCGGCCTTTAATACTCTTTTTCTACGAGCCCTTGATGCAACTGCATTTTTTGAACGTGGCATATCTTAATAAATTAAATAATTAATAATTGATTTTCTAAACTGTCTGATAAATTATTTCAGACCTAATAAACGCATTACGAAAGCCTGGTTAGTTGAATGAACTACACCGTCTTTTCTTAAATTACGTTTACGTTTTTTAGATTTTTTTGTCAGGATGTGACGTTTAAATGGCTTTTGGAAAGTGATCAAGCCGGTGCCCGTTACACTGAAACGTTTTTTGGCACTTGAGTTTGTTTTTACTTTTGGCATTATATAACTGTTATTAGTTACTCCCTGCTGGCGGTACTGCACTGGCGGTACACTTTTTGAGCCTTGTGGGAAATGTTGCAAAAAAGGAATGACCCTTTTTCGGGCGGCAAAGGTAATGATTTTGATTGATTTTAAAGTAAAATGCTCGTTTTTTTACCGTAAAATCATAAAATAACTCATTAATAGATATTTTACCGTTTATAACAATATGCTGCTCAGCAATATTAGTACTTGTTATTTTTGAAAAAATATATTTTATGAAACTGCCTACCCTTCTCTTTACCCTGTTGTTTCTGAATGGATTATCTGCTAATTGCCAGAATATCGAACCCAAAAAGATGATTGATTCTACCGACATGGACCTTACTGTGAAACCCGGTGATGATTTTTTTCGGTTTGTAAATGGCAACTGGATAAAAAATACAACAATCCCTGCTTCCAAGACAAGTTGGGGAAGCTTCAATCTTCTGGCTGAAAAATCTTCTGCAGATGTTAAAACGCTTACAGAATACGCTTCAAAAAACACACATAAAAACCGCATGCTGCAGATGGTAGGTGATTTTTATACCAGCGGTATGGATAGTATCAATGCGGAACAACTAGGGTACCAGCCAATAAAAAAAGACCTTGAAAGAATTAACGCTATAAAAAATATTGACGGGATCATTACTGAAATAACATATCAACACACGAAAGGGATCACTGCGCCTTTATTTAATTTTTCTATCTATCAGGATGCAAAAATAACTACGAAATATATTACCCACCTTGACCAAGGGGGCACAGTTTTACCAGACAGAGATTATTATCTAAAAAATGACAATCGTAGTATAGATATCAGAAAAGAGTATTTATCCTACATAATTGATCTTTTCATATTAACAGGTACAGATTCTGTTCTCGCCCCAGACAAAGCCACTACAATTATTGAACTTGAAACCCAATTGGCCAAGGCACAAATAAGTAAAGTAGAACTAAAAAACCCCGAAAAAACCTACAATAAACTTAATATAAACGACTATAGTAAAAATTTAAAAGCAATAAACTTAAAAATATTGATGCAAAAAATGTTGGTAAATGAGGACAGCATCCTATCTAACAACCTGGCATTTTTACAAACTACCGATAGTCTTTTATTGAACCTGCCACTGCAAACGTGGAAGAATTATTTACAATGGTATATTTTAAAAAGTTCTGCCGCTTATTTGAGTAATGCATTTGTAGAAAGAAATTTTAAATATGGTAAAGCCCTCTCTGGTCAGAAAGCCATGACACCAAGATGGCAACGGGTAAGTTATTTAACAGATAACAGACTTGGGGACCTGCTGGGACAACTTTATGTAAAAAAATATTTTACTGCTGCTGCAAAAAAAAGAATGTTAGCATTAGTAAATAATTTGCAGGATGCCTTTAAAGAAAGAATCAAACATTTAGACTGGATGAGTGATGAGACCAAGCAAAAAGCGTTGATCAAATTAGCTGCCATCACAAAAAAAATAGGATACCCGGATAAATGGAAAAGCTATGACGGTGTGGTGATCACGAAAAATAATTACCTGCAAAATTTAAGAAACTGTGCTGAATGGCTGTACAAATATTCTGTAAAAAGACTAGGCTCTCCCATTGATAAAACCGAGTGGTATTTTACCCCTCCTACAGTAAATGCTTATTATGCACCGTTAAGTAATGAGATTGTATTTCCTGCTGCAATATTGCAACCTCCTTTCTTCGATCCTGTTGCAGACGATGCATTTAACTATGGGGGCATAGGTGCCACCATTGGGCATGAAATGACACATGGCTTTGATGATGAAGGCAGGAAATATGATGCAGAGGGTAACCTCAACGATTGGTGGACAAATTTAGATGCAGAAAAATTTAAAGAAAAAACAGAAAAAATTATTGCACAATTTGATTCTCTGACTGTGCTTGATACAATACACGTAAACGGCAAACTTACCTCAGGAGAAAATATTGCGGACCTGGGCGGACTGAATATTGCGTATGATGCGTTCAAAAAAACAGCACAAGGAAGGTCGAACAAAAAAATAGATGGCTTTACTCCAGACCAGCGTTTCTTTTTGAGTTGGTCGCATGCATGGCGTAGCAAAATTTTACCAGAAACAGCTGCCAGATACATCATCATTGACGTACATGCCCCTAATGAACACAGGGCGAATGAACCACTAAGGAATATCGATGCATTTTATAAAGCTTTTGATATTAAGCCTGGTGATAAAATGTACAAGCCGGAAAAAGACAGAATAAAGATCTGGTAAGCTTATAATAAAAAGGGAAGCAAATGCTTCCCTTTTTATTATTTTTTTATAAACGTAAATTTAAAATAAAGCAGCACCAATGATAAAAAACAAATGATACTGTTACAAATGATCACCGGTAATATCATCCTCTCCACACCATAAACGATCCAGATAACTGTACTGATAAAAACGATCAGGATCGTTAATAAGTTCAGATCACCCACACTTTTGGTTTTCCAGGCCTGATAAACCTGGGGCATAAAAGTGATACTACTCAATGCTGAACCTACATGCCCGATAACCTCCGTCCAATCCATACAATATTATTTTTCCATTTGTTCTATTACTGATTGTGTAACTCCTGTGAAAGAGAAGCCTCCATCATGAAACAGATTTTGCATCGTTACAAATTTGGTAAGATCACTGAACAAGGTAACGCAATAGTTAGCACAATCATCTGCACTTGCATTACCCAATGGACTCATTTTTTCTGCATAATTAATAAAACCATCAAAGCCCTTTACCCCACTGCCTGCAGTAGTTTTTGTAGGAGATTGAGAAACGGTATTTACACGAACATGTTTTTTAACCCCATATTGATAGCCAAAATTACGGGCTATACTTTCCAGCATCGCTTTGTTATCAGCCATATCATTATAGTCGGGGAAAACACGTTGAGCTGCGATATAACTTAATGCTACCACAGATCCCCATTCATTAATTGCATCTTCCTTCATAGCTGCTGCCAACACTCTATGTAAGCTCAACGCAGAAATATCCAACCCTTTATGGCTGAATTCATAATTATTTTCAGTGTAATGAATACCCTTACGAACATTAATACTCATTCCGATAGAGTGAAGAATAAAATCTACCCCACCTCCAAAATGTGCTTTTGCCTGAGTGATCAAATTTGCTACATCCTCATTACTGCTTACATCACATGGAATTACAGGAGCATTCACCGCTTCGGCCAATTTATTTATTTCTCCCATACGCATTGCAACAGGTGCGTTGGTCAGTAATAGTTCAGCCCCTTCTTCGTGACAACGAAGCGCCGTTTTCCACGCAATAGATTTTTCATCCAATGCTCCGAATATGATTCCTTTTTTTCCTTTTAGTAGGTTGTATGACATGCTTTAATAATTTGAGCGGTAAAAATAAGACTCTTATGGCTTAAAGAAAAACTCTTTAAACTGTATTATAACAAAACTAATTACAAAAGTGAATATGAAGATAGAAAGTAGGTTCAAAAGAGCGTTTATGACCAGGTATTTACCAGATTTAGCCGGATTTACCTTTCTTTTTAAGAAAAGATGCACCTGATACGATAGAAACAGCATTGTTGCAACAAACGCTAGTAAGAGTATTTTTTTCATGTAAATCAACTGTTAATTCCCTACCATCTCCCTGGCATTTTGCAAAGCAGCTGCGGTAGGCTTTTCTCCGCTCAGCATTTGTGCAATGGTTGTAATACGTTCATCATTATTTAATAGCCTGATTGAGGTAGTGATCCTGTCTTCTTTAATGGCTTTATATACAAAATAATGAGCAGTAGCTTTTGCTGCAATTTGTGGTTGATGCGTAATAGATATTAATTGATGCGATGAAGACAGGTCTTTCATTATTAACCCCACCTGTTTGGCCGCTTCACCACTAATACCTGTATCTATTTCATCAAATATCAATGTAGGCAATTGTAATTTTTTAGCTACCAGAGATTTTATGCAGAGCATTAAACGGCTCAACTCGCCGCCACTGGCCACTTTACGCAATGGCTCAAAGCGATTGCTTTTATTGGCATCAAATAAAAACTCTATCGCATCAATACCATAAATATTAAGGGATACTTTTTCTATGTGCACTTTTATCTGTGCATTAGGCATCCCAACCTGAACCAAAAGATTGTTCACCTTCTCCGCAAACGGTTTTGTTGCTTTGCTTCTGTTAGATGAGATGCTTGCAGCCAATGTCTCACATTGGTGCGATAATTCTTTTGTTTCCTTTTCCTTTTTTATAATGACATCTCCTAGGTTAAGGATGTCATTTAATTTTTCCTGAAGAGAATCTTTTATAGCCAATAATTCATTGGTTGTATTCACTCCATGTTTCTTTAATAATTTATATCCTACAGATATTTTATCATTTACGATCTGAATTCTTTCAGGACTGTATTGCACGGCATTATCAATGCTTTCCAATTCATCGGCAACATCCTGTAGCTCGAGTTGGGCACTTTGTATTCGTTTGGTAAGATCAGGTATCATAGTATGATACTCTTCTAAAGAATGTAATTTATTGCTTAACGATTTTAATTGTTGAACAATAGGCTGGTCACTTTCCTTTAATTCAAAATAAACCGCACTTAATTGTTGCTTTACATTCTCTGCATTGCTTAATAATTTCAACTCAGCATCCAGTTCTTCCAATTCATTTTCTTTCAATCCGGCCTCATCCAATTCATCAAACAGAAACTGATTGTAATCAAGTGCAGCATTAGCAGTTAATTGCTGCTGTTGCAATTCCTGTAATTCTTTTTTTGCTGCAGTATATTGATGAAAAAAAGTAGCGTACTGTTGTAGCAGTTCTCCATTTCCTGCCAAGGCATCCAGCACCTCTCTTTGAAAATCATTATCTCCTAATTCAAGAGTATCAAACTGTTGGTGCAGATCAACCAACAATGAACTCAACGCTTTTAATTGAGTCAAATTAACGGGTGTATCATTAATAAATGCTCTTGACTTTCCGTTTGATGCGATCTCCCTTCTTACAACCAGGTCATCTTCAAGATCCAGTTCATTTTCTTTTAAGAATGATCTTATTTCTTTCCGGGCTTTTGTTTTAAAGCTGCCTTCTACCACACATTTTTTTTCTTTATTCATCAATGTGCTACTTTCTGCCCTGTCACCTAATATTAAACTTAAGGCTCCAATTAAAATACTTTTACCGGCACCGGTCTCTCCGGTAATAATGTTTAAGCCTGATGAAAAATCAATATCAATTTCATCGATGATGGCGTAATTCTGTATATGAAGTTTGGTAAGCATAATTATTTATTACACGAATTTAAGGTACGAATTACACGAATTTTCGAATTAATACAAATAAAAAAGGTGAATGCTTTTCCACATCCACCTTTAAAACTTATTAAACTTGTTAAACTTATTTTACTTCAACTGAATCATTCAGATCTGTATCAACTAAGATACGTCCGCAGTTTTCGCAAACCATTACTTTTTTGCGTAATTTGATTTCGCTTTGTTTTTGTGGAGGGATAGCATGGAAACAACCACCACAACTATCTCTTTCTACAGCAACTACAGCTAACCCGTTACGGTAGTTTTTACGAATTCTGTCATAACTCAACAACAATCTTTCATCCACATGACTTCTTGCTTCTTCAGCTTGTTTGTTGTAATGCTTTTCTTCTTTCTCAGTTTCGCTGATGATCTTTTCCAACTCACTTTTTTTACCGGAAAGATTATGTTCTTTAGTTGCTACCGCTTTTTTAGCTGAATCCAACTGGCGTGCTTTTTCGCCAATTTCTTCTGTAGCATCTTTAATATGCTTTTCGCAAAGCTTTATTTCTAAAGTCTGCATTTCAATTTCTTTATTAATCGCTTCAAACTCTCTGTTATTCTTTACATTCTCACTTTGCTTCTCGTATTTTTTCACCAATGCTTCCGCTTCTTTGATTGCCTCTTTACGCAGGTTAATGAATTCCTGAATTCCGTTGATCTCTTCTTCAACTCTTAACTGACGAGCATGTAAGCCTTCTATTTCATCTTCAAGGTCTTTTACTTCAATAGGCAACTCTCCTTTTAATATCTGAATTTCGTCCAATTTGCAGTCAACTTTTTGCAAGCGAACAAGTGATGACAATTTTTCTTCAACTGAGAAATCTGCGACTTTAGCCATTTGTTTATTTGAAATTATAATTTGAAATTACAGGAAGTAATGTACCGGGTTGGTTTTTACTCCTGTTTTTAGGACGGCAAAGTTAGGGAATTTTTCGGTCAAAATATCAAATAATAAGTCAATTGTGAACTGTTCGCTCTCATAATGGCCGATATCTGCAATTACCAACCTATTATTCGCATCGAAAAATTCGTGGTATTTGATGTCCCCCGTAATGTAAAAATCCGCTCCTGCCGCGGTTGCAGCACCAATTAAGAAGCTGCCGGCACCTCCGCAAAGAGCCACTTTTTTCACCGCTTTGCCTGTTAAACCCGTATGTTTTATTACAGAAAGTCCAAATACCTGCTTTAATTGCTTCAAAAATGATGTTTCGTCAATTGCTGCAGGCAATTCCCCTACAAGACCACTACCTATATCCTGATGCATATTATCTAAATTTATAATATCATACGCCACCTCTTCGTAAGGATGGGCCGTTTTCATAGCTGCGATCACAGCTTTTTCGATCCACTCCGGAAAAATGATCTCGATCCTTACTTCCGGCTCGGTGTGTCGTTCTCCGATCTTTCCAATAAACGGATCTGTGCCTTCATTTGCCAGAAATGTTCCTTCACCATTGATATTGAAACTGCATTCACTGTAATTTCCTACATGCCCGCCACCCGCCGCAAAAATTGCAGCACGAACCTTTTCAGCATGATCAACAGGTGCAAATGTGACCAGTCTTTTTAAATTATTTTTTTTAGGAGATAAGATACTGCGATTAATTAACTCAAGTTTATCCGCTATTTTCCCATTCACTCCGTTGATCACATTATCCAGGTTGGTATGAATAGCATAGATGGCAATATCATTTTTGATTGCTTTGATAACCGTTTGTTCCACATAATTTTTCCCGGTGATCGATTTTAATCCGCCGAAAATGACAGGATGATGGGCAACGATCAAATTGCAATTATTTTTGATCGCCTCATCAACAATGACTTCCGTCGCATCCAATGTTGTAATAATACCCGTACATTCCCATGAAGCACTACCTGTAAGCAGACCTGCATTGTCGTAACTTTCCTGTAAACTTGCAGGCGCAATGGTTTCTAAAAAAGATACTATTTCGTTAATTTTCATTTTATAAAATTTACATACACAATGAATAGCGCCGAATTATATGCTGAGTATAAAACAAAGATGCAAAAAATAGCCGATGTAAAATACGCTTCTGCCGTTTTACAATGGGATCAGGAGACATATCTTCCACCAAAAGGCAATGATTTCAGGGGCAGGCAGGTCGCCACATTGAGCGAAATTGCCCACGAACAGTTTACAGATGAAAAGCTCGGCGATCTTTTAACTGAACTTCTCAGCAAAAATGACTTAAGTGGTTCTGAAAAAAGAAATATAGAATTAAGTCTGGAAGATTACACCCGGAACAAAAAAATACCTGCAGATTTTGTACGTACCATGAGTGAGACTGTTACAAGGTCTTATCATGACTGGGCTAATGCCCGAAGCAAAAATTCGTTTCCACTGTTTGAAAATTCACTGCATCAAGTGATTGAATTAAAAAAAAGAGAAGCTGATTATCTTGGATATGAGGGTCATCCTTATAATGCATTGATGAATGATTATGATAAAGGACTTACTGTTGCGATCGTAGATAATATCTTCAATGATTTGAAACCGCAACTTTTAACGCTGCTTGATGCTATAAAGAATAAGCCTCAGGTTGACAGCTCATTTTTGCATTTGCATTATGATAAAGATACCCAATGGAAATTAGGCATTGAACTTTTAACAAGAATTGGCTTCGATTTTGAAGCAGGTAGACAGGATATCAGTTTACATCCTTTCACCACAAATTTTAATAATGTTGATGTAAGAGTAACAACAAGGGTTGATGAGAATGATCTGGGGAATATGACCTGGAGTTGTTTGCACGAAGGCGGACATGCACTCTACGAGCAGGGGTTACCCGGAGATCAGTATGGCTTACCATTGGGAGAATATTGCAGTCTTAGTATACATGAAAGCCAAAGCCGCTTATGGGAAAACTGTGTTGGCAGAGGATTGGCATTTTGGCAACACAATTTTAATTTGTTAAAAACGTTTTTCCCAAACCAACTGAAAGATATCAGTGAAGAAAAGTTCTATAAAGGAATCAACAAGGTGCAACCGTCCTTGATAAGAACCGAGGCAGATGAGTTAACCTATCATTTTCATGTAATGATTCGTTATGAGATAGAGAAAGCGTTGATTGAGGGTAGTATTATGACAAAAGATATTCCTGCTTACTGGAATGAGCAGTATAAAAAATATCTTGGAGTTATTGTGCCGAATGATCAAAATGGTTGTTTACAGGATATCCACTGGAGTCACGGAAGTTTTGGATACTTTGCTACCTATAGTTTAGGCAGCTTATATGCAGCGCAGCTATATGCAGCAATTGAAAGAGAAAACAAGTCATTAGAGAAAGAAGTAGCGGCAGGCAACAACGGCAATATTTTAAAATGGCTAAGGAAGAATATACATGAAAAGGGCCGTTTATTTTTATCAGAAAAATTATGTCTCGAAGCCACCGGAGAAACACTAAATCCAAATTATTTTATCGATTATGCCACAAAGAAATACACTGATATTTACTCCTGATAAACTTGAAAAAGTTATTCAAACAATTTATAGATCCAGGTTAATTATTGCGGTGATCATTGCAGTACTATTATTCTTAAGTGGTTGCAAGAAAAGTTCCACAACAGAAGCCTACCCTTCCCCGATTTTGATACTATATTTTTCTGACAATATTCTTAACCGAAACTTTATTGTAGACAAAGCAATAGATAATGGTACAGATATAACTTCACAATACGATGGTTATACATTTGTTTTATCAAGAACTGATTCTTATGTTGAAGGCCCCCTTACCGCAAATAAGGGTACAAATAACTATACCGGCACGTGGACCAGTAATGAAGACTACAGTAAACTTATAATTAATTTAAACGCCCCTTCAATTCCTACAGAATTCAATTTTCTTAATCGCACCTGGAAATTCACCAAGAAATCAATTCCTGTTTTGGAACTGGCTCCCTGGATCAATACCGACCCAAAGATCTTGCACATGAAGAGGGTTTAATTCAGCAACACTACTCCTTCTTGTCCCTTCTTATCGTAAAAATACTTATACAGCGTACAAGTACTCATTTTTTGACTTTTCTCCCCACTTGGCACAATTTTTTGTTTAATAAGGAGTTATCTATTTGGCATTCCTCATAAAAATGTCCAAACCAATCTGACGTTCCTCATAAAAATGTCAGATCATATTAATAAAAACCAAAATCGCCAAACCTATGATAGCCAAAATTGCCATCAGAGCATGCTATCTGCTATTCTTATTTGTTTTCAGTTTAAGCACTAAAGCTCAACTGAAAGCTGATTTTAGTAGCTTTCCGCAGAGCGGATGCTCCCCACTGTTAGTTCAATTTTTTGACAACTCTACAGGAACCCCCACTCAATGGAGATGGGATCTGGGAAACGGAACCATTTCATTTTTACAAAGTCCGTCGGTTACATATTTTGAACCAGGGCAGTACAATGTAAAATTGGTTATTAAAAATGCCAGCGGTTCAGCGGATAGTATCACAAAAACTAGCCAGATCACCGTTTTTTCAAAACCTTCGGTTGACTTCACAAGCAATGTTACTATCGGATGTTATCCTTTAACAGTAAAATTTACTGATCTGAGTCTTGCGATGAGTGGCACTATTGTAAGCAGACAATGGGATTTTGGTGATGGTACCGGTTCGGATGAAATGAATCCGGAACACATTTATAATGAATCAGGCAATTATAATGTTACATTAAGAGAAACAAATAGCAATGGTTGTGTAACTACACTCTCCAAATCTTCTTATATAAAAATAACCAGTGGTGTAAAAGCTAATTTCACTAACACAACTCCTACTGTTTGTGGATTTCCCGTTACCATCAATTTTCAAAACACTTCTACAGGAACAGGAAGTTTAACTTATCAGTGGAATTTTGGTGATGGCTCCACTTCTACAGAAGAATCTCCTTTACATACTTACACTACCGGAGGAAGTTACACGGTAAGATTGATCACAACAAATACAAGCGGCTGCTCTGATACTGCACTTAGATCAAACAGCATTGCTGTTGGCAATATTAAAGCAGCTTTCAGTTCCGCTAATGAAGCTTGCGTTGGCACTCCATTCAATTTACAAATAACCTCACTTGGCACACCTACTTCAGTTAAATGGGATTTTGGCGACGGCTATACTTCTACAGACAATAACCCACAAAAAATTTATGCTGCTGCAGGTACATATAAAATTAAATTAATAGCTTATTTCGGAGCATGTGAAGACTCTGCTTTCAAAACAGTTACAGTATTACCAAGACCAACTGCAACTTTTTCAATCACCGGAACTACTACTTCTTGTAAAGCCCCGTTAACGGTTACTTTTGAGAATGCCAGCATCGGCGCAGATTCTTACAAATGGGATTTTGGTGATGGTACTACTTCAAATCAATTCTCCCCTTCACATACTTATACCAAAGAAGGGAAGTTTACTGTTTCATTGGTTGTAACCAATGCTACAGGCTGTGCGGATTCAGTAAAAAAATCGGATGCGATCAAAATAACTATGCCACAAATTTCTGTAAAGAACTTACCTGATAGTGGTTGTGCTCCTTTCTCAAAATACTTTTCATATGCTGCAGACGAAATTGATATCTGGAGCGACTACACATGGGATTTTGGTGATGGCACCACTTCTACTGATGCAGGTGTTTTACATACTTATAATGATACAGGCTTATACACAATAAAATTATCTGCAAAAACATTTGACGGATGTTATGATACTGTAATTGTAAAGAATGCAATTAAAGTAACCACTAAACCAGTACCTGATTTTATCGGTGACAGAGAAGCTTGTGCAATTACACCTATAAGTTTTACAGATAAAACAACCGGTACTGTTACAAAATGGTTGTGGGAATTTGGTGATGGAGGAAAATCTGAAGACCAGAATCCTGTATACCAATATTCCGACACAGGCTTTTTTGATGTAAAGCTAACCGTTTGGAACGGAGGCTGCTTTGATACGGTAAGATATAATGACTATGTATATATTAAAGCTCCTATCGCAAAGTTTAATGTTGTTTCTGATTGTAAGAAAGCTTTTGATAGAACATTTGAAGACAAATCAATTGGCGCTGACGAATGGAGATGGGATTTTGGCGATGGTAGTACTTCTACCGAACAAAATCCTGCACACACATATTCTGCAATGGGAACATACACTGTAACATTAGTGGTGTATAACAAAACCACGGGCTGTGAGTATCTAACAAGTAAAGAAATTCAAATCGTTTATAGTAAAGCAAACTTTTTTGCCTCTGATACAATCATTTGTAAAAACAATGCTGTTACATTTACAGTACCTCAACCTGATAAAGCTTTTGTGGTTAATTATGAATGGAATTTCGGTGATGGCTCTACAGCTGTAAGTACAGGCGGAGAAATTGCTCACACCTACAAAAATGCAGGTTTATATGATGTTCAATTGATCATCACGAATACTTTAGGCTGTAAAGACACGTTGGTGAAAACAAAGTATGTACAGGTAGATGGCCCCACAGCAAAATTTGTTTCATCTGTTGCAGGAACATGTTTAAAAACTATCGTCAATTTTTCTGATAGTTCTTACAGTGACGGAATTCACCCAATCGAACAATGGTCGTGGAATTATGGAGATGGATTCAAAGAAACATTGACCACTCCTTCATCACAACACACATTTAATGTTTCAGGATTATATACGGTTGCTTTAAAAGTTACCGACAGCAAAGGTTGTACCGATTCTTTTGCTATACCAAAACCGGTAACCATTGCTCAACCAAAGGCTGCATTCAGCTCAAAAGATACTTTATCATGTCCTGGTAAACCAATACAATTCACTAACCTTTCTAATGGTATTTCATTATCGTATATCTGGAATTTTGGTGATGCAAAGACCGCAACAGATAATAATCCTTCGCATCTTTATGGCGTTGATGGTAATTATGATGTAAAATTATTGGTAACGGATATGTACGGTTGTAAAGACTCTGTAACCAAACCAAGCTATATCAAAATTGTTATGCCGGTTTCAAACTTTACAATGAGTGATTCATTCAGCACTTGTCCTCCACTGGTAGTAGCATTTAAAGACATTTCTAATGTATTTGTTTCAAGGAAATGGGATTTTGGTGATGGCACTTTCTCAACACTAAGTAATCCTTCTCACTTTTATAACTATCCCGGAACATACAAAGTAAAATTAACTATTACAGGGCCAGGTGGGTGTATTGACACAAAAGAAAAAACAATTGAAATAAGGGGCCCTAGAGGATCATTTACTTATACTCCGCTGAAAGGTTGTAGAGATCTGAAAATAGATTTTGATGCAACGGTGCTTGATAAAGCATCATTCATCTGGGATTTTAGTGACGGTACAGTGGTAAGCACGAATGATTCTGTAATATCTCATACCTATAAACACTTTGGAGAATATGTCCCTAAAATGATCCTGGTTGATCCGCAAGGTTGTCAGGTTCCTATTTACGGTAAGGATACAATAAAAGTAAGTGGTGCTGCTGCCAAATTCAGTTTTACCGATAAAGCAATATGTGATTCAGGATTCGTTTCATTCTCTGATTCATCAGACAGCTATGACAAAATAATAAATTATAGTTGGGACCTAGGTGATGGCGTAACATCAATTGATCAGAATGCGACACACAAATATTCAGCACCTGGTTCTTATATACCTAAACTTATCATTAAAACTGAAAATGGTTGTATAGACACCGCTGTATCTACATTACCAATAAGAGTTGTTGCATCGCCTAAAATAAGCATCACTAATTTCAACAATGGTTGTGTACCATTGGTTACCGGATTTAGTGGCAATCTTTTAGCAGCCGACACATCTGTTCTAAGATGGGAATGGGATTTCGGAAATGGAAGTACTTCTAATCTTCAAACTCCTTTAAAACAAACATATAGTGTTGCTAACGACTATATGGTTAACTTGAAAGTTACCAACAGCAGTGGCTGTTTTGATACCGCAATAAGAAAAGTAGAAGCATACCCTATACCGGTTGTAAATGCAGGGGAAGATGCATGGGTATGTTTGGGTAAGAATTATAAATTAAAGGCCACAGGAGCTAGTACATACAGCTGGAATTATAATAAGACATTAAATTGTCTTGATTGCGCCGATCCGACTGCAACTCCTACCGGCGCAGAAACCAGATACAATGTTACAGGTACAACAGAACATGGTTGCGTTGCATCAGATGAAGTTATTTTGAAAGTACAAAATCCTTTCAAAGTTACCGTAAGCAAAACAGATACACTTTGTAAAGGCTCTTCTGTAGAAATAGCCGCAAGTGGTGCTGATAATTATTTATGGATACCATCTACAGGATTAAAATCTGTTACAGATGCCAAAACTATTGCAACTCCTGATACCACAACTATATACAAAGTGATCGGATCTGATGCAAGGGGCTGTTTTCAGGATACCGGCTCAGTAAGGATAAAAGTATATCCTATCCCTACTGTAGAATTAGGAGAAAACAAGGTCGTTAACGTTGGTCAGACAATCACACTAAACCCGGCTATTTCTAAAGATGTTACTCAGGTTATATGGACGCCGCAAAGCTTTATCGTAAGCGGACCAAATTCTTTACCTGATATTACATTGAAACCGAAACAAACCACCGAATATACACTTGAAGTAAAAAATCCGGGAGGATGTAAATCAACAGATAAAGTAACAGTATTTGTTATTTGTAACGGAGCAAATATATTTATGCCAAATACTTTCTCTCCAAATGGAGATGGAGCGAATGACGTTTATTATCCAAGAGGTACAGGTATTTTCAGCATAAAAACACTACGCATTTTTGGTCGCTGGGGAGAATTGGTTTACGAAAGAAGCAATTTTAAAGCTAATGATGCAACTGCAGCATGGGATGGCACTTACAAAGGCATAAAATTAACACCGGATGTATATGTATATACGATGGATGTTCTTTGTGAAAATAATGAAGTGATCCCTTTCAAAGGAAATATTGCCCTTATACAATAACGATGGTTTGGTTTTTATTAATTATGACAAGATCGGCCCTATGGGCCGATTTTTGTTTGTAGTAACATTTCTACTAATCGAAATTTCAAAATGAGGCACGATTTTTGAAACTGCTGTAACTATTGCTGACATTGAATTTTACCGATTTTATAGCATGACAATTTGTTTCAAAAAATCATTCAATTTTAATACTAAATGTTAAACTAATACGTTTATATATAGAGGCGAATAGATTAGTGAATATCCAAAATCCAATGACATGAAAAAAACCGTACCAAACCTATTTTTGGGCCTGCTCCTGTTAATGGCAGCATCCCAGGTCAAAGCACAAGACATTCATTTTTCCCAATTTTTTGAAGCACCCCTATTAAGAAATCCGGCATTGGCAGGACTTTTTAACGGAGACTTACGTCTTCAGATGGTTTACCGAAATCAATGGAATAGTGTTACCGATGCTTATCAAACCGGCTCATTAAACGGAGAATACAAAATACCCGTAGGAACCGGAGAAGACTTTATCAGTGTTGGCGGACAGATCTTATATGACAAATCGGGCACAGCTCAACTAACGGCTACGCATATACTACCTGTATTCAACTATCATAAATCTTTGAGCGAAGAAAAAAACAAATATTTATCAATAGGTTTCATGGCAGGTTTAGTTCAAAGGAGTATCAACAGAAGTAAAATAACAACCAATAGCCAATTTGATGGTTCATCTTATAACCCAAATTTAAGTGACGGAGAAACTTTTGATAAACCTACCTACTCATATTTCGACGGAAGTGTAGGGATGAGCTATAACAGTCAGATGGGGGAAAATCCCGACAATAATTATTTTATAGGGCTAGCGTACCACCATTTTAACAGACCTTCTAATATTTCTTTTTACTCCACTTCTACCAATAAAATGTTAGCAAAGTGGGTTCTTTCAACCGGTATAAAATTTAATACTAATGATTATACTTACATAACGCTGCATGCAGATTATTCTAAACAAGGTCCTTATACCGAAACGATTGGAGGCTTTATGTATTCAATGAAATTAGATGATCCTGTAGAACCAAGATATTTACTACATGGTGGTGCTATGATCAGAATGAATGATGCAATTATCCCGGTAACAAAAATTGAGATGAAACCATTTGCGGTATCTGTAAGTTATGATGCTAATATTTCTTCTTTAAAAACTGCCAGCAAGGGCCGGGGAGGATTTGAATTAGGCATCTCCTATCAGAAATTTTTTGAAAAAAACAATACCAGTAAGAACGCAACAAGATGTCCAAGATTTTAATACCAAACAATTACTAGCAGAGACAAATTACACCAGAACAAGTTAACACGAATCATTACCACAATATTGCGATTTTGGATTGTTTGGATACATGAGAAGCCTTCGATAAAACGAAGGCTTTCTTGTTTGTGGTAATACGTACGTATTTTTGGCAAGAAATTTTATCTGCTATGCGTACAACCATTTTATATTCTTTGCTACTGTTGTTGTGCAATTTAGTGAATGGGCAAAAAGTTTCAGAGATGTTACTCTATCAACAAACCATCCCTAATTCGATCAAGACCGATCTTTCCGAAAAAACTATTTTAGTAAATGGAACCTGGCGTATCTATTTTGTTACAAAGCCTACGATTACTATGTATGCCCCGGAAAAACCCAATGGCATTTCTGTAATAATTTGCCCTGGCGGTGGTTATATCCGTTTATCCATCGATAATGAAGGAGTAGCTGTTGCAAAAGCCCTGAATACATTAGGTATAACTGCATTTGTTTTAAAATATCGCTTACCTAATGATACCATTATGTTTGACAGGTCTATCGGGCCATTGCAGGATGCACAGCAGGCCATCCGTATGGTAAGACAACATGCTGCTCAATGGGGATTAAAAGAAAACAAGATCGGTATTATGGGATTTTCTGCCGGCGGACATTTAGCCGCTACCGCTGCAACACATTTCAATTTCATTGCCAATGGCACATTAAAAGACAGTATTTCCTTAAAGCCTGACTTCGCTATTTTACTATACCCAGTAATAAGTTTTGCAGAAGGGATTATGCATAAAGGCTCTAAAATTAAATTGCTCGGTGAAACTCCTTCTCAGGAAAAAATAATATTCTTTTCTAATGAATTGCAGGTAACAAAAAATTGTCCCCCGGTATTTATTGTACATGCCGGAGACGACCCGACAGTTCCTGTAGAAAACAGCATACGTTTTTACCAAGCCTGTATTGAAAAAAATGTTCCCGCAGAAATGCATTTATACCCAAAAGGAGGCCATGGATTTGGGTTATACAATACCACCACTGAAGATAAATGGATGGATAGATTAAGTAATTGGATAAAAGGTCTGCAATAAATTTATCAAACCCAATATCTTCTAATACCTGCTAAAAGATGCAGCCAACGCAATTCCTATTAACCCCAACACAGAAAATATCAAACTGACGATTGCTATAATTCCTGAAAAACGAAAATAAATTTTCAGGTTTTTAAACGCCGTTACCAGGTTTTCCTGATCCGATGCTTTTAAAGCCACCTGCGCTTTTTTTGCAAACTGAAACAAAACCTTCGACATAAAAAAAGCTACAGCTGCAATTAAAAGATATACCCCCATTACAGAACCTCCTGCCATCACTCCAAAATCACCACTATACCTTCCTCCCATCATACCTGAAAAAAAAGTACCGGCTGCCAACGCTCCTATTCCTATCAAGGCGCTTATAACAAAGCCGGTAATGCCTAAAAACTTTGCCCACATTATTGTCTCCTTTAAGTGACCAGCAGTAATGCTGTCTATGATCAGATCATTTTCCAGCAGGTTTCGATTTTGCTCCATGACATAAATTTTGTTTCCTATAAATGTAGTTACTAAATCTATAGACAGATATTAAATGCGTCACTAATTTAATAAGCCCTTGCAAACAGTACTCTTTGTGTACTTGCATTGCCTGTTAGAATACATGTACCTGCTTCTGTTGTATTATTTAAAGGAATACAACGAATCGTCGCTTTTGTTAACTCTTTGATCTTTTCTTCTGTTTCTGGCGTACCATCCCAATGAGCAGAGATAAAACCGGCTTTTTCATCCAATAGTTTTACAAACTCCTCCCAGTTATCTGCATTGGTGATACGCTCCTCTCTGAATGATTTAGCCTTATTATAGATAGCTGTCTGGATATCTGCCAAAAGATTGATAATATTTTCTCCTAACCCATCAATACTCATGCTCATTTTTTCTTTAGTATCTCTACGGGCAACCTCCACTACATTATTGGCCAGATCTCTTGCCCCGATAGCAATACGTACAGGCACCCCCTTCATTTCATATTCAGCAAATTTCCAACCTGGTCTGTTATTATCATTATCATCATACTTCACTTTTACTCCTGCTGCTTTTAATTCTTTTACCAACGCATGCACCTTCTCATCGATCTGTTGTTTTTGCTCATCTCCTTTGTAAATAGGCACAATAACTACTTGTATCGGGGCCAATTTCGGAGGCAAAATCAACCCGTCATCATCACTATGTGCCATTACCAAAGCACCTATCAAACGTGTACTTACACCCCAGCTTGTAGCCCACACATAATCCAGTTTATTTTCTTTGTCGCTAAATTTTACATCAAATGCTTTCGCAAAATTTTGTCCTAAGAAATGCGATGTTCCAGCCTGTAATGCTTTACCATCCTGCATCAGCGCTTCAATACAATAGGTATCTACTGCACCGGCAAAACGTTCGTTAGCTGTTTTAACTCCCTTAATAACAGGCATTGCCATAAATGTTTCTGCAAAATCTGCGTAAATATTCAGCATTTGCACCGTTTCGTCTACAGCTTCCTGTTGGGTAGCATGTGCCGTATGTCCTTCCTGCCATAAAAATTCTGCTGTGCGTAAAAATAATCTTGTACGCATTTCCCAACGCACCACATTGGCCCATTGGTTTATCAAGATAGGTAGATCTCTGTATGACTGTATCCAGCCTTTATAAGTGTTCCAGATAATGGCCTCACTGGTAGGACGAATGATTAACTCTTCTTCCAGTTTTGCTTCAGGATCTACCATTAATTTACCTTTATGATCAGGATCGTTTTTTAAACGATAATGGGTTACAATAGCACACTCTTTTGCAAAACCTTCTGCATTTTTTTCTTCTGCTTCAAATAAACTTTTAGGAACAAACAAAGGAAAATATGCATTCTGATGTCCGGTATCCTTAAACATCTTATCCAATACATCTCTCATGTTTTCCCAAAGCGCAAAGCCATACGGTTTAATTACCATACACCCCCTTACTGCGCTATAATCGGCTAATCCGCCTTTTATAATTAGATCATTGTACCACTGAGAATAATCCTGTTCTCTGCTTGTTATTTCTTTACTCATACCCTGTTCCTTTACGGTATTGTTTTATAGTTTAAACTGTTTGATTTAGCACATCTTTAACATCGTTCAAAATAACTTTGACTTGTATGGCAAAGATTTTGAACCTGTTAACGATGCAGCCTTAATCCTGCAAAAGTAGTAACTTCATTTTTAATAGTTAAAACATACTATCATGAAAGCCAAATTTTTACTTATTGCCCTTTCAATAGCAGCTGCCAGTAGCTGTACTTCGGCCTACAGATCTGGTCAAACTCCCGATGACGTATACTTCTCTCCTGCTCGTACATATGAGGAAAACAGAAAAGATGATAACAGGGATGATCTAATAAGACAAGAAGCTCAGGACAGAGTGATTCGTTTGGGAATTAATGATTATCGTTACAGAAACCTGGATTATGATTACTACGATTATTCCTACTATCCATACAAATACGGGTATGATTATGGCTACTATTACAATCCCTATTATTATCCTTATCCCGTTTACAATAATCCCATTACACCAGCTCCTGCTAAACCAAATACGACGCCTCGTAAAACAGATCTGAGCAGTTATAATAACGGATATAATAATACAAACAGCATCAATAACAATAATAAACTTGCACCAAAAATGGGTGCTGTTACTCCTTCAAGAACCTACAATAACAATAATACGAATTACAACAATTATAATTCAAACACCAATACTAATAGCAATAATACTACCCGTAGCTATACCCCATCAACGAATAATAATTCGAGTAGCAGCAGTAGCTCTTCATCATCTGGTAACAATAGTTCCGGCACTCCTGTCAGCAGACCAAGCAGAAGCGGAAATTAATACTATCCTATAAAAACTTTGCTGCCGGTAATATTACCGGCAGTTTTTAAAAAAATAGCCATGAAAAAATTTATACTCCCCATTCTATTATTATTCAGCATACATTCATTTGCCCAGGTACCGGAAGATGCATTGAGGTATTCATTTTTCCCTCAGAATGGCAGTGCCCGAAACCTGGCAATTGGTGGCGCCATGGGCTCTTTAGGCGGTGATATTACCGCCGTATTTGTAAACCCTGCAGGCCTGGGCAATTACAGAACCGGCGAATTTGTTTTTACTCCAGGATTTTTTTTGAATAACAATAAAACTGATTTCAGAAGCTCATTTGAAAAAAATAAAGCAAACAGTTTTTCTTTCGGAACATTTGGCGCAGTAGTGGGATTTAATAACAATTATCGATCCAACACCAGCGAAGCGGTTAGTATAGCCGTAACGCAAACCGCCAACTTTAATAACACATTACACTACAAAGGTTTTAATAATTACAGTAGTCGTAGCGAACAATTTGCTGAGGAATTTGCAAAAAGCAACTATACCATCGATGAAGTTTTGAATAGCAATTCTCCGATGCCTTATACAGCGGCGCCAGCATTATACACTTACCTTATAGACACATTTACCATAGATGGCAATACACAGGTAAAAGGATTGCCGGAATTTATTCTTGCAAACGGGCAGGCATTGTTACAGGAAAATACCGTCAAAACAAAAGGCGGCATGTATGAACTTGCAGTAGGATATGCAATGAATAAAAATGATAAAATATTAGTTGGTGGAAGCATTGGTCTGCCAATCATGGATTATAAGAACACCACTACTTTTAGAGAAAGTGATACCTCTTCCAATACCACCAATAAGTTTGGTTATTTTAATTACACTGATGAATTCAGTACGCTAGGGGTAGGTGTAAATTTAAAGTTGGGAATAATCTATCGTCCTAAAGAATATATCCGTTTGGGATTAGCTGTTCATACACCTTCATATATGTTTACATTAACAGATAAACACCAAACAACACTCGAAGCCCAAACTGAAAATTATGAGGGGTATCAAAGTGTATCATCCAACACCTTTACAAATGGACGCCCCGGAGAAAGCAAATATACTATGCTTACACCCTGGAAAGCCATGATAAGTGGTAGTTACGTATTCAGAGAGATACAGGATGTAAGAAAACAAAAAGCATTTATTACTGCCGACATAGAGTATGTTAATCACAAAGGATCAAATTTTTTCAGTGCCGCTGAGAACCCAACTGCAGAAGATGCTGCTTATTACAAAGCATTAAGCAAAGTAATAAAGCAACAGTATAAAGGAAACTTCAATTTCAGGGTTGGCGGCGAATTAAAATTCAATACCATTATGGGCAGATTGGGGTTTGCTTATTATAGCAATCCCTACAAGGATGCAGCATTAAAAGCAAACAAAATGCTGGTAAGCGGCGGATTAGGTTACCGAAATAAAGGATTTTTTGTTGATCTGACTTATGTGCATTCATTCAATAAAGATGTAAATTTCCCTTATCGCTTAGCCGATAAGGATAATACTTTTGCAACAGTAAAAAATCAAAGAGGAAATATTGTAGCGAGTGTTGGAGTGAAATTTTAAAAAATGCTGTCAATACAAAAAAATGCCGGATAATATCCGGCATTTTTTTATTCGTTTTCATTTCCCATTGCAGCCTGTTTCATCTTATGAACTGTTTCTGCTCCGAGATATGTATTAATTCGATTTTCGGCTAAATAAATTACAGGTGTAAGCAATATTGCCATGGTAAATTTATACGCATAATTCACAGCACAAATGGCTAATACTAATTGCCAGCTCCATCCTTTACCAATTTTAAATGCAATAAAGAGAACAATAAAACTATCTACCAATTGCGATACCAATGTAGAGCCCGTTGCTCTCAACCACATTTTCTTTTCGCCTGTATACTTTTTTATTTTATGAAAAATTGTTACATCCACGATTTGACTCACCAAAAAGGCAGTCAAACTTCCAAAGATGATCCACATCCCCTGCCCAAAAATACCATTGAACGCTTTGCTCATATCCGGTATGCCATCCTGAACTCCAGTGCCATACCAGAAATCTGCTGGAGGCACAGCCATAGCAAAATAAAACATTAGAAACGCATAGCTGATCAATGCCACAGCAGTATATGATATCCTTCTAACAGCTTTTGGACCGTAATATTCATTTACAATATCTGTCATTACAAATTCCAAAGGCCATAGCAACACACCACAGGTAAGACTTACTGATAATCCACTTTGGCCAAACAAAGTAAAATTGGAAGGCGACATACCAAATAATTTTTCCAATGAAAAAATCTTGGTCCCAATACATTCTGCGATGAGTGCATTGGCCACAAAAAAAGCGGTAAAAATTACAAACAATTTTGTGGGTTTATCTTTTAATATATTTTGTATCATCGGCTGAAGAAAAAATAATATAGCTGTAATAATAATAAAAGAAAGTTAAACCACATAATCCACTTAGCAATACTTTGTTTAACACCAGACATCTTACCAATGACCAAGGCTATATTAAAAATAAGATTTACAATGATGGCCCCATACCCTAATATCGCCAGTGTACTCTCTAATGGCTGCAATTTTATCAGCCCTGTAAAATTGCCCTTTTCTTTATGGGAATTCTCATACCATAAAATGATAACGGTAGCGATAAAACACCAATTGCAGATGAAAGTCAATTTAGAAAGGAAACGCATATAATTTTATTAAAATAAAAAAAGTCATTTTGAGATTTTCAAAATGACTCCTGCAATATTAGTGACAATTTATTTAAAATTTATCATCGGCAGTAGGACCATACAATCCCGGCACCTTGTTTCCAGTACTACGCAGGTAAACAACTAATTCTCCACGATGATGATACATGTGATTGAATAAAAAGCCCCTTACGACCTGAACCCTTGGCATCACAGGAAAAATCGGATCATCAGAGCCAGCTACCATTTTCCAATTAACAAACATGCTGTCATCAGTAGCTGCTTCCAGTGCTGCTTGAGCAAGTTTTACATTCTCTTCAAATTTTGCCACAATGTTTGCTGCTTTCGAAATATCACCTTTATCATATTTGTAAGCCGCCATATCAAACACATCCTGGTGCAGGGTTCCATGATACCAGTTATATACTTCAGCAATATGCGACGCTAATTGACCTGTAGACCAATTCTTTTCAGACGGCCTATAATCTAAAGCGCTATCAGGTATTGCATTTAACAATTTACGGGTATTCTCCGCTTCGTGAAGAAACTCCCCTAAGAGTGATTGTACTATCATAACGTATGTTTTTTATGTAAGTTGATTTCGTAAAGAAAATGGTTGCATTACATTATCCGTTTTTGCCGGTAAGCATAGGTACAAAAGAAAAATTTTCAAATGCTTCCTCATAAGTACTTCCATCTGCATTTTTGGTGATCCGTAACATGCGTTGGTGATGTCCTTCATCTACAGGGATAACCATTTTCCCCCCCGGCTTTAATTGCTGTATCAATTTAGGCGGAATGAAAGGGGCTCCGGCAGTAATAATCACTTTATCAAACGGTGCGTAAGTTGGTAATCCTTCGTATCCATCTCCATAAAAAAATTTTATGTTAGGATATTTAGATTTAAAAATAAATTGTTTTGTTTTATCGTAAAGTTTTTTTTGTCTTTCAATGGTACACACATTTGCCCCCATTTCTGCTAAAACGCTCGATTGATAGATACTCCCTGTACCAATTTCCAAAACTTTATCAAATGGTTTGATTTGTAGTAATTGAGTTTGATAAGCAACAGTATATGGTTGTGAAATGGTTTGACCTTCGCCAATAGGGAATGCTTTATCTTCATAAGCGATTTCGTCAAATGCACTATCCAGAAAAAAATGACGTGGAATATTATTGATAGCTGTTAATACTTTTTCATCAGTGATTCCCTTGCTTCTCAAAAGATCAACCAACTTTTTTCTCAATCCTTTATGGCGATAAGTGTCCTCAAAAACTCTCATAGCTGCAAATATAAATCAAGTAATAATCATTCTTCTATAAAACCCCATTCATCTCTTAAGATATTTAACTGATCTCCTGCAAGCTTAGGCTCAGCGTAGTGTCCGGCATTATTTTTTTGCCTGAATGCTTCGTACAAAGTAACAGCACATGCTACTGAAATATTTAAAGATTTGATAATACCTACCTGAGGAATAATAAAGTTTCCATCGGCCATAGCAATGATCTCTTCGCTTACCCCGCTATGTTCATTACCAAATACCAACGCCACAGGTTCTGTAAGGTTTAACTCATGTAAACCAACTGCATCTGTGCTTAAATGTGTGGTGTATATCTTTTTGAATTTTTTTCTCAAGGCGACAAAACATGCTGCTGCATCTGTAAACTGATGGATCGTCAGCCATTTTGCAGCACTGGACGAACTTCTTGCACCGAATTTTCTATGCGGAGGAATTTTATGATTTAAGATGTATATATCTTGAATACCCACCGCATCGCAGGTACGCATTACGGCTGATATGTTGTGTGGATCAAAAACATTTTCTAATACAACTGTTAGATCGGGTTGACGTTTATTCAATACACTTGTCAGGCGTTCAGTTCTTTCAGGAGTCATACATCAAAATAAACGACTTAAAATGAAATAAGAAAATATTTATAGAAATTGATTCTTTACATGAATGATCTCTGCGGCAATACTGACCGCTATTTCTTCGGTAGTTTGACTTTTGATCGGCAGCCCGATAGGTGCGTATATATTTTTCAGTACTTCATCGCTGAGACCTTCTGCTTCAAATTCTTTGAACAATGTTGCAATTTTTGTTCTGCTACCCAATAAACCAAAATACCCAAATTGTCTGCCGGCCAATGTTTCTACAACGACCTTGTCAGTACGATAGCCAACTGTCATAACCACCACATATATATTTGCTCCTGAAGAAATGATCTCCGAAAGTTTTGTATAATCTTCCACAATTGTTTTGGCATGAACAAAATCATTCTGTTCAAACGTATTCAACTCCTGTCGGTCATCATATAGATGAATATAAAAATCCATTGTGCTCATTATCTGAGATAATGCCAGAGAACAATGCCCTGCCCCTATAATATGTAAGTGATTTTTGTAGCCGGTCTTTTCCTGGTATAAAAAATCAAATTCATTTTGTAGTTTGAAATAAAAATTTTGAGCCGGTATTGCTGTAGAGAATGAGATACCATCCTGAGAAAGTTCAAAAGTGCCGTTCTTATTTTGTTGAAGCGATGAGATCAAATTATCAATATACCTGATATCCTTTTGTTGAATGGTATATAAAAAAATTGTTTGTTCGCCGGAGCAGATCATTCCACTTTGGTCTCTTTTTGCAGATTTGCTGTGCACTTGTTTCTTAATAGTTGCCTCCTCATGACTTACACCTTCTAGCTTCAACCTTTCCTTTGCCATTTCAACAAACTTATGCTCCATAATTCCTCCACCCATTGAACCACTCATTTCACCAACAGCATTTACGGCCATCATGAATCCTTGTCTGCCGGGGCTGCTGCCTTTGCTCTCTAATACATAGAGCAACATCACTTCTATATTTTGCTGAAGACTTTGTTGAATGAAGAGCCAGGTTTGCAATGTTTTTTTCATACCTAATTTATACCGTCACACTCTCTTTTGTATATAAATTCATCAGTACTTTTTCCGGAGTCATCGGAGCATCAAATGCCGGATCAGCAACCTCATTAAAATTTTTAATTGCATTACGCAACGCAAAAAATGCACCAATGCCATACATCAAAGGAGGCTCTCCTACTGCTTTTGAACGAAAGATAGCTAAATTATCTTTTTGTGTTTGCAAAAACTCAATACTTATTTCTTTAGGCACAGAATATATGTCCGGTACTTTATACGTTGACAACGCATTACTACGAAGCTTACCATTTTTATCATACACCACTTCTTCCATTGTCATCCAGCCAATGCCTTGCACCAGTCCTCCCTCGATTTGTCCTCTGTCAATTAACGGATTCATCGTAGTGCCGAAATCATGCACTAATTGCACGGCGTCAATATCGTAAGTACCACGTAAGCAATCAATCGTTGCGGTTACAATAGCTGTTCCGTAAACATGGTAAGCAAAAGGATGTCCTTTCTCTTTTGTTTTATCAAAATAAATATCCGGTGTAGAATAATGTCCGTGTTCTGATAAACTAACTCGTTTATTATAAGTAGTAAGTACTAATTTTTTCCAATCTAATGCTGTTTGTTTTCCATTCACAAAAACAAACTCATCTTTTAATTCAATAGTGCTTTCATCTGTTTTTAATTCTTCTGCAGCCACCTTCTTAATTCGATTAAGAATTTCAGTGCAGGCTATCAATGTTGCCTTGCCATTTAGATCCGCTGTAGCACTAGCTGCACTCGGAGATGTATTGGCTATACGGTATGTATTAGTGCTGTTTACTCTCACCCTTGCAGGATCGATAGAAAACACATTGGCAACCACCTGCAATATTTTCGTGTTTACACCTTGCCCCATTTCAATAGCTCCAGTACTTACGACTACACTTCCATCGGTATATACATGCACCAGGGCTCTCGCCTGATTCATCAATGTATTGGTAAAAGAAATACCGAAACATATCGGCATAACTGCAACACCTTTTTTATGCAACTTATTTTTTGCATTAAAATCTTCGATGGCTTTTTTAGTCGCTTCGATATTATAATGCGCCATTGTTTTATCCCAACACTCGTTCGCTTCACTTTCTACTTTTTGTCCGTAAGGCAATTCATCTCCACTTTGCAATAAATTTTTTTGTTGAATAACTGTTGCATCTACTCCCAGTTCATCCGCAGCTTTTGCAATAGCAGCTTCAATAACAAACATACCCTGCGGACCGCCAAATCCTCTGAAGGCTGTATTGGGTGGCAAATGTGTGCGACAGCAATAAGCTGTTGCAGTTACGTTAGGAATAAAATAACTATTAGTACAATGAAATAAAGTACGTTCCATCACAGCCGGAGAAAGATCTGCCGCAGCTCCGGCATTCTGGTAAAAACTAGCTTCATATGCAATGATCTTAAAATCTTTATCCAGCCCGATCTTAAAATCAGAAGAATATGGATGTCGTTTCCCTGTCATCCGCATATCTTCCATACGATGCAAAGAATATTTTACCGGCCTTTTGGTTACATATGTACCCAATGCACATAATGCAGCCCAAGTATTTGCCTGGTCTTCTTTCCCTCCAAATCCCCCACCCAAACGGGTTACATCAACTTCTAACTGATGCATTGGAATGCCCGTTACTTTGCTGACAGCCCGTTGCACGGCAGTTGGCCCCTGAGTAGATGAGTATACTTTTATTACGCCATTTTCTTTCGGAATGGTATATGCACCCTGTGTTTCAATATAGAGGTGTTCCTGACCGTTAGTGTCAGCTTTGCCCTCAAAAACATGCTCACAATTTTTAAAAGCAGCGTCAATATCACCTATCTTGAATTTACGTGGCGGAATAATTAATTCGCCTTTTGCAGCAGCTTCTCTTGGATCAACGATCACTGGCAAAAGTTCTATATCAACTTTTATCTTTTTTACCGCAGCTCTCGCCTGTTCATCAGTTTCTGCCAATACCAGTGCAACCGGCATTCCGCAAAAATGTACGTGATGATCGGCAAATAAAGGCTCATCGGGAATAATACCACCAATCTGGTTTTCACCGGTAATATCTTTGTGTGTAAGTACACGAACCACTCCTTCACTTTTTTCTGCACCACTTACATCCAGACTGATCACTTTACCATGTGCAACAGGTGAATCGAAACAAGCAGCATAAAGTGTTCCGGCCACAACGGCTATATCATCTAGGTAAATAGATTCGCCTCTGGTATGTGTATATGAATCAATATTTTTCATGAATAATTTATTATGCTATGATTTCTTCTACATTCAACTGCGGAAACAAACTAACAAAATGCGCCTTTATCAACTGACTTAATAATAATCGTTTGTAAGATTCTGTTCCTCTTGCATCACTGATTGGCATGATCTCTGTTTGGGCTATATCGATCAATCCTTGCATTGTTTCTATAGATATTTTCTTACCGGCTAAGAACGCTGAACTCTTTGGCAAAAATGCCGGAACTGGACCAACGCCTCCGGCAGATATACCAGCATTGATAATGGCATCCCCACTCATATTTAAGTAGATGGCAGTATTAACACTGGCTATATCTAAATAAGTTCGTTTACAAACTTTTTCGAAATTAAATTTTGATGTTGCAGCAGGCAACTCAAAATATATTTTCTCAATATATTCCTCCGGATTTTTATCGAGTGTTTTATATCCTTTATATAATTTTCGCAACGGCATTTCTCTGCTAGTGGCACCATCACTTAAAACCAATTGAGCATCCAACGACAAAAAGAAAATTGTAAGATCTCCTATAGGTGAAGCATTCACAAAATTCCCGGCTACAGTCGCCATATTTCGTATTTGTGTGCTGGAAACTAGTTTTATGTAACGATCAAGGTCAGCAAAATGTTTTTTAAAAATCGGAGATTCTGCAATATCCGCAACAGTTACTGATGCCCCCATTATACATTTATTTCCTTGTTGCTCAATACCATTCAGCTGACTCTTATTAAACATGAAATCAATGTCTGCATGCACCATTGCTTCATGCTGCTGTACATACAGATCTGTTCCACCTCCCACAAATTTGGCATTGGATGAATTTGATTTTTCAATTCCATTGGTCTGCAACAAATAAATGGCCAACCTTTCTTTAATCGTTAAAAAATACTCGGGTAAAAATTTATTTTTTACAGCAAATGCCAAAACATCTTCGTCTTTTCTTTCGTTGATTTTATCAGTGATCTTTTGTGCTGCCCTTTCGATGGATTTATATCCGGTACACCTGCAAATATTACCATTCACTGCATCCACTGCAGTAATATTTTTTTTGTTTATAGAATACCCTGCCAGCGAAACAATAAATCCGGGAGTACAAAAACCACATTGTGTGGCTCCTTCATCAGCAAAGGCCTGTTGAATAAAATTCAAGCCTTCGACATTTATGCCTTCAATGGTTACAATATGCTTACCATGAGCATTACCGATCGGCATCAGACATGAAGTAACTGAACGATATGCCAATTCCCCCTGTTGAATTTCTCCTATCAATACAGTACAGGCACCACAATCTCCTTCTCTGCAACCGATCTTTGTTCCGGTAAGATTTTTTTCGTAACGAATAAAATCCAACAGCAAAGTACCAGCAGGCAACGATGTGCTTATTTCTTTGTTATTAAGTATGAAATGTATCAAGTAGACTTTGTTTTTGATAAAGTTACAAAAAACGAATTACAAAAAAGTTAGTATTAGTATCGAATTCTACAGATTTTTCTTTATTTTATAGCTCTATTTGAAATTTTTAACTTCTATATATAGTACAAACAGGAATAAAATAAACCAATTTACATGTCAGACAAAACAAATCTGCTTACAGAAGCACTTAATGTATTTAAAAAACAAGGTGTTGTATAAAAAGTTTATTTTACATTTATTTACAATACATAACAAAATATGATTTCTACGCAAAAATGTGTATGGAATAATCAATTAAAGTGCCTGAGAATACTATTCCTCGTGGCCAGTTGCATACTATTATACAATATTCAGGTTAAGGCTCAAATGAGGCAAATCTATCTTGATAATGCGGAAGATGACTGTGAAATAGAGAAATTATCATTTTATTCCCCATCTGAAGGTTATGTTGCATTCACCTATTTTATAGGTTATACTATCGATAGCGGAAGAACATTTACTAAGAAATTCATAACCCTAAGTAATGTTGACTTTAATGGCTATAGTGTAAATCTTACTTTTGGATTCGGTATCGAAGGAGTTAAAGCATTTAATAAAAATGCGCTGATAGTATATGGGCACTATGGATTTATACCTGCAATACTGTATTCAACTGATGGTGGCAGTACTTTCAAACTAGTCTATCAATCACAATTTAGTGACAATTTTAGCTGGATCAAGGACATGATCTTTCCTGAAAATAATTCTATTGGCTATGCTATAGATGATGACAGAATTTTTAAAACCATCAACGGAGGATTGACCTGGAATGTTATAGCAATACAACCTCGAAGCTTTTTTAATTATTTAGAAGCCGTTGATAATAATAACGTAATCGCTATTGCAAAAGAATATGGCTATACGAAAATGATAAAAACTTCCACTGGTGGTAGCTCCTGGCAAAATGTTACTTTACCGGCATTGCAGGATATCGGAATTTCCTATGGATATTTTTTAACTCCTAATACAGGATGGATAAATGTTTTTGATCATGATAACAATGAATATATCTATAAAACTACCAATGGCGGGCTTTCCTGGGTTGCACAAAATGACCCAACTGTTTCCAGCTATCTATTTGAAAAAATGAAATTTATTAATGATAGTGTTGGCTATGCTATTGGAGGAGCTTTCACCATATACAAAACTATTGACAATGGAAAAATATGGGAGCCTTTACCAAGAAATAACCAATTTACTTATCTCGGATATTCTCATAATGATTTTCAATTTATATCAAACAATCAGTTTTGGGCAGCAGGGGGACATGATTTTATTGAATTAAACACTAATGCATCCATCACTTTACCCAAAGCTTATTTTAAGGTTGAAAGAAACGGCTGTACTGTTAATTTAATCAATCATTCACGTAATGTTTATTCTTATAAATGGTTTGTAAATAACACTCAAATCAGCACTGCTTATAATACATCCTACACTCATGTTTATAACAAACAAGCAGACACAATTAAGCTGGTAGTATCTAATGGCATTTATACTGATACACTCACTAATTATCAGTATTACAATTACCCTACCCTTATTACTGGTTTCTCTCCTTCCATTGGAACCATTGGTACAGTATTAACCATCAGCGGCAGCAATTTGGCAAGTTTCACTTCTGTAAATATTGGAGGCATACCAGCCAGTTCGGCATCATATAGTAATGATAATATTTTTGCTACAGTAGAAAATGGAGCTAGTGGCAATATCACTGTTACTTCTTTTCCCAATTGCTCTTCCAGTACTTTGAACGGATTTACTTATTATCCACCGTTGCACATAGATTTACCAGTATCTTTCAATGATACAACATTATGTAAAAATCAAAAACTTGTTGTCACTATACAAAATACAGAATTAAATGTAAGATATGAGCTGTTAGATGTTATAGGCAACTCATATGGTTACGCTAACGGGAATGGTAATACTATCTCATTTAATGTATCGAATATTACTTCTCCGGAGGGTGATTATAGAATAATGGCCACTGGTATCTCAAGTAATCTATCTATGTTTTTTACGAATTCCTTTCATATTAGTATTGAAGATTATCCCAAATCAGATTTTACATTTAATAAAGTAAATATATTCCCCGGGGAACGTGTTGACTTTAAAAGCAGGGCTGTTAATGCAGCACAATTTGATTGGTTGTTTTACGAAAGTACAACCACTGTGAGTAGTACTGATAAAAATCCTACAAATATCAAGTACGTGAATCCCGGACAAACACTTGTTAAATTAGTTAGCATAAGCAAAAATGGTTGTCGGGATACTCTTTCAAAAGCAGGTCCGTATGTAATTAATAATAATACAAATGAAGACAAATGTTATATAAATAATATTCCGGATCAGGACTTATACACCACACAAAAAAATAGTGAAAAAATTCTCTCTGATTTCGATGATGGATATTTTTTAACAGGACAAGGCTATGCTCCCCAACTCAAGAGTCGTTACGGAATCTCGAAAAACATTTCTCCCAACTCCGGTAATAGCATATATCTGGCGAAGTACGCTAAAAACGGAATATTAAACTGGTACATTTATTTTCCGAAGTCCGGAAGTTTCAACGACATTCAAAAAGATAATTCGGGTAATACATTTATTGTTGGCGAAGCCAACAAAGATGCTTTTTTAATATTATCAAATGGCGACACTGTATTGGTTGCTGCACCACCCACTAGTGCAGCCTCTGCTTATAACGGCTTTATAATTAAATTAGATTCTTCTGGGAATTATTTGTGGCATACTGTAATGTATAATACTGTTGCAAGACCTAATAGCAGCTACCCTATCAAAGGAGCAATTCCTGATAAATTAAAAATTAGAAATAATGCAATTTATGTTACCGGATATTTTTCCACCAATATTAGTTATTGCAAAAACGCCAGTATAGCCAATATTATTTCGCTTACCGACCCGGGAGGAAGTACTGAAATCACCAATAATTTCATCTCAAAAATTGATACCGAAGGCAGTGTAGTATGGAATACTTATATTGAAAATACAGGCCCCAATGCTAATATCGGAATTGACAATCTGAATAATTTATATTTGGCAGGAAATTACAAAGGAATTGTAAAAATACATGATATCGTTAATACGTATCAGCTACCGATAAGCGATAGCTCCTATTTATTAAAATTCAATGCTTCAGGAACATCTATCTGGAAAAAAACTTACCAAAAACTAATCATTAAGGATGTAGCTGTAGATGAAACAGGAAATTCATTTATAACCGGAGCCTTAGCAAAACCAGTAACGCTTACCGGCGGCATCATTGCAAACAGAAGTAATTTTTTTCTTACAAGAACAGATTTGGGTGGTACCGAAAACTGGACCGTATCAGCAGATTCTGCAATAAATAGCTATAGCGAAGGAAAGTCAATTGTTATAAACAATGATGAAGTACATCTATTAGGCGCCGTAAATAACTACAATACTACCCCAATTTTACCGCTACAATTTACACCGAATGATAATAGTACCACTGTTAGCAAATCGAGTTTATTTGTAACTATTTATAGCACTTCGGGGACATATAAATCTACTTATATTAGTGATCCGATCATGTACGGCAATGCACTTGGTAACCTGCTGTTTGATAATTATAGATATACTTTATTATTCACCGGAAGGTTCAATACTTCAGCAACAATAGTTAATGAGCCATTTTCTACCAATGGCAATGATGTTTCAGTTATGAAATATAGGCCCTATGATTGTGTTATGTCAACATTTGCTGATGCCGGTCCTGATCAAAAAAAATGTCCGGCCCCAGATCCTGTTGCACTAGGTGCATGGTCGTTTTCTGCTTACAATATTTATAGCTGGACTTCATTCCCAGCCGGATTCTCATCTACTTCTGCAAGACCACTTGTTACTCCAACGGTAAATACAGACTATTATTTAAAGGCAACTAATATTTTGGGGCAAACAACATACGATACTGTAAAAATTACTGTCAGCCCTGCACCCGAAATCTCTCTTCATAGTTGGGATACGATATTGTGTATTTCATCAGAAATGATCGTTGATAGAGAATTCGGCGTTAACACCTGTAATCCTGCAAATTCCTATCAATGGCAATCGAACTCTGGCAATGGCTATGTGGATCTGCAAGATGATAGTGTAACCAATACATATTTTGGAACCAAAGAACAGTACTTACGCATATTCTATTTGCCTCCTATCCCAACAGGCACCCAATTTAGATGTGTAGTTGATGGCAATTTGATCAGTAATTCATTTACAATTTCTTTTAAAACACAGTGGATTAACAATACCGCCTACAGCAACAACTGGGAAAGTCCGGATAATTGGAGTTGCGGAGTAGTCCCGGATGCAAATACGGATGTTTATCTTGAAAATTGTGATATTCTTATTACCAGCCCTAATGCAATTTGTAGAAGTTTACAATTAACCCCAACGGCTAAAATAACTATAGCTCCGGGAGCCAAACTTACCATTACACATTAAATTTTGTTCCTTTCCTTTTGTAATCATTTAATAATTATGTGGCAAAAGGGTATTTTTTTACTCGGTACAAATTTTACATTTGTAATATGTTCACAAACATAAACCAACGACCATCCGTTTTTTTTATTTTTCTGTTAAACCTGGTTCCTATCTGGGGCGTTATCCATTGGGGATGGACGCCTTTTTATGTGTTTTACCTTTTTTGGTTGGAGACCTTGGTCGTATCAATTTTTAATGCCATAAAAATAATAGCTTGCCGCGGAGATGAATACGATGTGAAATTACATTCAAGCAATCACAAGTTTGCAGATATACATGTAAACCATTGGTCGCATATCGGTAAAGCGTTACGATATTTTTTTATTCGTTTAGCGATCTTTTTCTTTTACCTCATTTTTATAGTTGTATTTATTGGCTTTTTTGCTTCAAATAAAACAGGTGGAAGTGGATTAAGTATATTGAATGTGATCATTTTCAGAAATGAAACTTTCAACTATACACTTTTGGCATTTATATTAAATCAGGTTGGGCAACTGATCTTTGATTTTTATTCAAACGGGGATTATAAAAAGGTACACCCTTCCGACTTTGCAAGCATCTTCGACGGCAGACAGTTAGTGGTACATGTTGCAGTAGTACTTGGTGGTGTTATTGGTGCACAGGGAAAAATATTCAATACCAAAATAGAGCCGAATTATGTGGCTATTATTGTTGTTAGTATCTTCTGCGTAGTAAAATCTATTTATGAAGTATTTATATTCAAACAACAACAAAGCATGATAGAAGAAAGACAGAAAATACCTGCAGAAGCTATTCAATAAAATTAAGGAAACTAATAACAGGTCTGACTTCCGGTAGATTAAGTAAAAATCACATTATATAGTCCGCTAATTCCTCTGCAATCTTTCTATCATTACTTAAACGGGGGACTTTATTTTGCCCTCCCAATTTCCCCTGACTTTTCATGTAATCGATAAAACTATTTTTTCTAAGTGGAGATATTTTTAATTGTTCTAAAATATTCCCCCCGATCAGGTCATCGTAATAAACATTTTTCAGTCGTAAGTTATCATCTACCTTCTTTGCAAATGACACCAGATCAGCAGGCGTTTTTTCGAATTCAATAAACCATTCATGATAACTCTTTCCTGCATCGGTAGATATTTTCGGAGCTACTGTAAATTCTGTGATCTTAATATTTTCTTCGTCGGCCGCTGCCAATAAAGCCGCCTCTACTTCTTCCCCTATCACATGCTCTCCAAAGGCAGAGATAAAATGCTTTGTTCTACCGGTAACGACTAAACGATAAGGATCTGTAGAAACAAATTTTACCGTATCTCCGATATTGTAAGCCCATAATCCTGCATTATTGTTAATGATCAACGCATAATTCTCTCCAACCTTCACATCTTTTAAAGAAAGCCTGGTAGGATGCTCATTGAAAATTTCTCCGGCAGGTACAAATTCAAAAAATATTCCACTATTCGTATTCAACAATAAGCCCTCCGCTTTTTGGCTATCTTGAAAGGCAAAAAAACCTTCACTTGCAGGAAACAATTCAATAGTATCAATTTTTCTTCCTATGCTCTCAAATAATTTGGCCTTATAAGGTTCGAAGTTTACACCACCTTGTACCATCACACTAAAATTGGGGAATAATTCTCCGATCTTTTTACCACTCTTTTCTTCCAGCCTGTCAAAATACATTTGCATCCATGGTGGTATACCACTGATCATGGTCATATCCTGATCAATTGTTTCCTCTACGATCTTATCCAGTTTTTCTTCCCACTCTTCAATACAATTGGTTTCGTAGCTGGGCAATTGATTAGCTCTGAGATATTTCGGAACATGGTGATTTACAATACCACTCAATCTCCCTGTTGGAACACCACCTACCCTTGTTAATTCCGGAGAGCCACTTAAAAAGATCAATTTACCATCGGCGAATTTCATGTTCCCTGTTTCTGCCATATAGCATAACAATGCATTCCGAGCTGTACTGATATGGTTATGTATAGATTCCTTTGAAATTGGAATATATTTTACTCCACTGGTGGTGCCGCTTGTTTTGGCAAAATAAATAGGTTGGCCTTTCCACAAAATATTATGTTTCCCTTCCTTCACCTTTTCGATATAAGACTTGAACTGTTCGTAATCTCTGATAGGCACCTGCTTTACAAAGTCTTCGTATGACTTTATTGTATTGAAAGAATGATCCTTACCAAACTCAGTTTTAGCACCCACTTTTATCAGATGATTAAAAATATGCTGCTGATCATGCACAGCAGTTTCCATTCCTTTTTTGATCTGTTTATATATATACCCGGCGAAAGGTTTTGCCAGAAAAGATTTTATTTTCATATGATTCTATTACACGAATTTAATGCACTAATTACATGAATTAGAAAATAAAATTAATACAATTTCATCCTAACAAATGCACAAAAATTCGTGTAATTCGTGCAATTAGAAATAAGTAGTGCGATAAAAAATTTATTTACAGTCGCATGCCCAATCCCGATCAAGATCTATTACCGTAACCAGCACTAATTCGTTTCCCTCTTTCGGAGCCACCACTACCCTCACATGCTGCTTATCATGTGTGATACCTTCCAAAGGATAAGTCCTGCCTCTATCATCTTTTTCAATTTTCTCATAATTGATAGTACCGTTCTTAATAACTTCCACCACTTCGCTTTCATCAATATGCCTGCAATCCATCCTGCAACGGGCATGTTTCGTAAAGATCAGATCTTTAAAATTTCTGTCAAACCCCTCATTAACAGGGACTTTTACATCCGTGTTCTGTGTGGTTGGATAATGTCCCCGTTGATTCTTTTTAACATAAAAAAGCAAGAGGGCCGCGGCCATCAATAGTATATATGGGAGATATTTTTTAAGCATTTCTGCAAAGATGCAGAAAGAAAATCGAGGAAAATCACAAAAAACCTTAAAATCATGGGCTATCTTTGCAAACTTGATGAAATCAGTAGCACTACATACACTAGGCTGTAAGCTTAATTATTCAGAAACCTCTACTATTGGCAGGTTGTTGGAAAACGATGGCTTTGTCAAAAAAGATTTTGATGAAGTAGCTGATGTATATGTCATTAACACCTGCAGCGTTACGGAAAATGCCGATAAAGAATGTCGTTCCTTGGTAAGGCGTATTCAGCGTAAAGCCCCCGAAGCAATGGTGGTGATCACCGGTTGCTATGCACAGCTAAAACCCAAAGAAATTGCAGAAATACCGGGGGTTGATCTTGTTTTAGGCGCTGCAGAAAAATTCAACATTTCTCAGCATTTAAAAGAGATCACCAAAGGTAATAGTGCAAAAATCTGCAGTTGTGATATTGAAGATGTAAACACCTTTACTGCTTCTTATTCTATGAATGACCGCACAAGGACATTTTTGAAAGTCCAGGATGGATGTAACTACAATTGCTCTTTTTGTACCATACCAATGGCACGTGGTAAAAGCCGGAGTGATAGTGTTACCAGTGTTATTGACAATGTTAAAGAGATCGCATCCCAGGGTGGAAAAGAAATTGTATTGACAGGAATTAATTTAGGGGATTACAATACCTCCCACTCCATAAAAGGGTCATTAAATTCTGAAACGCAAAATTTCTTTTCTCTCATACAGGAATTAGACAAAATTGATGGCATTGAACGCTACAGGATCTCTTCTATCGAGCCTAATTTGCTAACCAACGATATCATTGAGTTTGTAAGCAACAGCAAAAAGTTCATGCCGCACTTTCATATCCCTTTGCAAAGTGGCAGCAATAAAATTTTAGGCTTAATGAGAAGGCGCTACAAAAAAGAATTGTATGCAGAAAGAGTTGGCCTAATAAAAACGCTGATGCCACATTGTTGTATTGGCGTGGATGTAATTGTTGGTTTTCCTGGCGAGACAGATGAAGACTTTAAAGAAACATTTGACTTCCTTCACAGTATTGATATTTCATATCTCCATGTATTTACCTATTCTGAAAGAGCAAATACAGTTGCATTGGATATAAAACCAGTTGTTCCTATTCATGTCAGAAACGAAAGAAACAAACAACTGCGTAATTTAAGCTATCAAAAAATGCAGTACTTTACCACTCAGCATATTGGTGAAACCAGAAAAGTGTTATTTGAGGGACAAAACAAAAACGGAATGATGGAAGGTTATACAGATAATTATATCAAAATAGCGGCTCCTTATTCTGCAACACTTGAGAACAATATCGTTGACTGGAAAATATAATTGTCTATTATTCACTCCTACAACATGCCACAATTATCTGTTTGGGAAAAAGAAAGTTTTTTTGCACCGCAAGATGTAATTATTGTTGGCAGTGGTTTTACCGGCCTATGGAGCGCCTTGCATTTACAACAACTACATCCTCATTATAAGATAACCATACTCGAAAGAGGCATCATTCCTACAGGTGCAAGCACCCGTAATGCAGGGTTCAGTTGCTTCGGCAGTCCTACAGAGCTATTGCATGATGAGGCATTGATGGGAGAAGAAAAGATGTTGCAATTGGTTGAAATGCGCTATAAAGGCTTACTCGAAATAAAAAAATATTTTACCGCCGATGAAATCGATTACGATCCATGCGGTGGTTATGAATGCTTTACAAACAAAGAAAATATTTGGGATACCTGTATATCAAATATTGATTGGCTGAATAGCAAATTAAAAAACATCACCAATGCAGAAAATACATTCAGTGTTGCAGACAGCAAAATTTCTGATTTTGGTTTTAGTGGTATAGCCCATTTAATAGAAAACAAATTTGAAGGTGCTTTACACTCAGGCAAACTGGTGCAAGCCTTGCAAAAAAAAGTACAACAGGCAGGCGTGCAAATTTTATGTGGCATTGAAGTAATCAGTTATCAAGAGAACAGTAATTCTGTAGAGATCACAACTTCTGCTGCTACATTTACTGCCAAACAATTATTGCTTTGTACCAATGCTTTTACCAATGAATTAATTCCTGCAATAGACGTTATCCCTAACCGTGGGCAGGTGCTCCTCACTTCCCCCATCGAGGATCTAAAGATCAAAGGAACATTTCATTTTGATGAAGGATATTATTATTTCAGAAACCTGGGTAACCGTTTGTTACTAGGCGGCGCCAGAAATAAAGCTTTTTCTGAAGAAAATACTACTGCTATGCAAACCACCGAAACCATTGAGAAAGCGCTCAATGATTTTATTCAAACATATTTATTACCTAAAACCTCATACACGATCACCGATAAATGGAGTGGCATAATGGCCATGGGCAGTGATAAATTACCACTTGTTCAGGCTATTACTGATAAAGTATTTTGCTGCGTAAGAATGAGCGGAATGGGAGTTGCACTTGCCCCTGTTGCATCTAAGGAGATTGCTCAAATAATGAACCAGTAAAACATTTGCAAAGCTTTATAATCTTCAGATAAATCCATTTTATATCTTTACAACATATTTATTTATATGATAAAAAAACTACTCCCGGCGTTACTCGTTTTTTTTGCATCAGCATGTAACAACAATAGTACCACCGACGATCCGTCAATTGATACTCCTCCTTCAGGAATTGCCGCTCCTCAAAATATTGGTGTAAATATCATCAGTGTTTACCCACATGATACAAGTGCCTATACGCAAGGATTACAAATACACAATGGCAAATTTTACGAAGGAACCGGTGATTTCGAAAGATCTTCTTTAAGAATTACCGATATCAAAACCGGAAAGGTAGAACACAAACACATGATGGGCTCCGAAGAGATCTTTGGAGAAGGGATTACGATATTCAACGATAAGATATACCAACTTACCTGGAAAAATCATATTGTAAATGTGTATGATGTGAACAATATAGACAAACCAATAAAAACTTTTAATTGGCCATACGAAGGCTGGGGCATTACACATAATGGCAAAGACCTGATTGTAAGCGATGGCAGTGCCAATTTATATTTTGTGAATGCTGAAGATTTTAAAGTAAAAACTACTTTACAGGTGGTGGATAACCAAGGACCAATAAATGAAATTAACGAACTGGAATATATTAACGGTTATGTTTATGCGAATGTGTACACATCAGACTACATTATAAAAATTGATCCTGCTAATGGGCACGTTGTAGGGAAAATAAGCTTACCCGGTCTATTACAACAATATGCTCCCGGCTATCAATTAGAACAAGGTGAAGTACTGAATGGTATTGCGTATGACAGCACTACAAAGAAAATGTACATCACTGGAAAAGATTGGCCTAAGTTGTTTGAAGTGACTTTAGCGGAATAGTTTTTAGTTTTTTCTATTATTTACAGGAGTTTGTGAATCAAAAGAAACTTAACTGTGAACAAAAAACTATGAACTTACCTCCCCTTTCCATCCTATCAATATCACGCCGATAATTACCAAAATGGTTCCGATTATTTGTCCGGAAAAAATATGCTCACCCAACACATAATGCGCCTGTAAAATAGTAGACACAGGACCGATACTAGATATGATCGCTACATTATTAGCACCAATCTTTTTTATTGCATTAGATACAAAAAAAGTTGGTATCACAGTCGCTACCACTCCCAATATCAATCCATACCATAATAATGGCGTAGAAAAATGATGTATCGTATTACCTGCCACAAAGTAATGCACTAGCACACCAATTGATGAGGCGATCATAGCATACGCTGTAAATCTTGTAGCACCAGTTTGCGGAATTAATTTACCGCTACCGGCAATATAAGCAGCGAACGTAATGGCACATAAAAAAATAAAAAAACTACCCAAAAAGAAATTCGGATTGGATGTATTTATTTTTAACTCGCCGAAATAAGCAATCCCAATACCCACATAAGTCAGTAGCAACGCCAGTTTTTGAACAGTTTTTATTTTTTGCTTAAATACTGCCGCATTCATCAATACCACAAATGTTGGATACAGAAATAAGATCAATCGCTCTAACCCTGCAGAGATATATTGCAAGCCGATAAAATCAAACAAACTACTTAAATAATATCCGGCCAATCCCAAGCCAATCACATACACCCATTGCTTTTTTGTAAAAGAAGCACTTGTAGTTGTTTTGCTGGCAAATAAACCAATGGCCACATAAAAAGGTAAGGCAAAGATCATACGCAAGGCAAGCAATGTCACGGCATCCACTGTTGTATTCATAAATGCATGTTTTACAATTACCGCTTTGGTAGAAAACAACAATGCACCGATAAACGCAATGATAAACCCCGCTACATATTTTTTGTTATTACTTTTTTCTTCCGTCATGCCTATAAATTAAAAAGTCCCGATTTTTTCGGGACTTTAATTTTTTTAAACAGATACATTGAAATCCCTCAATGCATCATTCAAACTAGTTTTCAGATCAGTGCTTGGTTTACGTTGACCAATGATCAATGCACAACCAACGCCAAATTCTCCAGCAGGGAATTTCTTCATATAACTACCTGGTATCACCACACTTCTTGCCGGCACCACACCTTTGGTTTCTATAGGCTCAGGCCCACTTACATCAATAATTTTAGTTGATTGGGTCAATACAACGTTAGCACCCAATACCGCTTCTTTCTCCACTCTAACGCCTTCTACCACGATACAACGGCTGCCAATAAAACAGCCATCTTCAATAATAACCGGACTAGCCTGCAAAGGTTCTAATACACCACCAATACCAACACCACCACTCAAATGCACCCCTTTACCGATCTGAGCACAACTTCCCACAGTTGCCCAGGTATCCACCATCGTTCCTTCATCAACGTATGCACCGATATTTACATAACTCGGCATCAATACTACATTTTTGGCCAGGTAAGCACCATATCTTGCCACAGCATGCGGCACAGCTCTTACGCCCAATTCGGCATAACCGCTTTTCAATTTCATCTTATCATAGAACTCAAAGGGAGGTAATGTAAAAGTTTCCATTTGCTGAATTCCGAAATACATCAAGATCGCTTGTTTTACCCACTCATTCACCTGCCAGCCTGCGTCAGATGGTGCTGCAGTACGCAACCTTCCTTTATCCACTTCTTCAATTACGGCTCTTACCGCATCTGCGTATTGTTTATCTTTTAGTAACTCTCTGTTTGCCCATGCGGCAGCTATCAATCCTTGTAATTCCATTATTTAATTTTTTTGCAAACATAATAAATAAAATACTTGATTTTGTAACTGGCATTTGTATTTCAATTAAACATCGTTGTGTCACTCACTTGTACCACATATCTTTGTGCATCATTTAACCTGCTACACCTTTATATATAGACAACATTATTAATATTGAATCAGGCTCAAAATATATTAATTCGCTTACCTAACTGGCTGGGAGATATGGTAATGGCTAGTGCTTTCGTAAAAGCAGTTAAAGAACAATACCCAAATGCAAGCATCGATCTCATAGCAAAAAAGGGGATCGATTTTTTACTCGATCATTATCCTGCACATAGCCAGCATTTCATATTTAATAAAGAAACATATAAAGGATTAGGTGGTGCCAGAAAATTCGGAAAAGAAATAGCCGCACAAAAAAAATACGATCTCTTCTTCTGCCTGCCAGACTCTTTTTCATCTGCAGTAATGGCAAAAGCCAGCGGAGCAAAAAAAGTGGTTGGGTATAAAAAAGAATTACGGTCTTTCTTACTCACCCATTCTTACCAAAAGAAAAAAAATATTCACCGGGTAGAAGAATATGTTGACCTGCTGCAACAGTTTACGCAAATAAATATTCATACCCCATCAGTTGAATTAAATACCATTCTTCCTGAACGTAAAAATTCAGTGATAGTGAATATTAACTCAGAAGCAAGCTCCAGAAGATTACCTGCAGAAAAAGCGATCAGTTTGATCAATTCGTTAAGAAAAAGTATCGAACAGGAAATCATTTTAATAGGTAGCCCTAAAGAAAAAGAATTTGTTGACAGTGTATATAATGCATTAACGGATAAGCTACATATTACTAACAATGCAGGCAAAACCAACCTGACAGAACTATTGATACTATTGGGCAGCAGTAGCATAATGCTTACTACAGATAGTGGGCCGGCGCATGTTGCCAATGCATTAGGCACACACACGATCGTATTGTTTGGTGCAGGCAATGAAAACAATACTGCCCCGTACAATAAAATAAACAGCAGCACCATACGCCTTGGACAATTACCTTGTGAAACATGTTTAAAAAACGTTTGCAGAAAATTCCCTCAACCGGAATGTTTAAACAGATTATCAGAGACCATGATCGTTGAAAAAGTAAAATCAGTTATAAATAACCCTTAACTTTATTTACAATGGATAGAGCATTTGAAAATGATATCGAAAATTGTATAACGGTGTTGGAAGCCGGAGGAACGATCCTATACCCTACGGATACCATCTGGGGTATTGGTTGTGATGCTACCAATGCCGATGCCGTTTCAAAAGTATACCAGTTAAAAAATCGTCCGGATGAAAAAAGCCTGATCATCTTATTGGCAGATGAAAGAGATATTCTTACCTATGTAACACAACCCAACCCGGAAATTTTTGATTATATCAAAGGCATCCAAAAGCCAACCACTGTCATTTACGAAGGTGCCATTGGCCTGGCTGAAAATTTAATTTCAGCGGATGGCTCCATTGCCATACGTATTGTGAAAGACCTTTTCTGTAAACATTTGATCAAACGATTCAGAAAACCGATTGTATCAACTTCTGCAAACATATCGGGCTATCCCTCTCCGTTAGTATATAACGATATTGATATTAAAATAAAAAAAGGTGTTGACTATATCGTTCAACACCGTCAGGAAGACATGGCACCTTCTAATCCATCAGCCATTGTAAAATTGAATAAAGACGGAAGTTTTACTGTTATCCGACCTTAAAATATATTAAATCCGATACCAAGCTGAATACTCTGGCTTTTCCATTTGTCTTGATTATCTATATCATTCAGGTTATTTAACCCTACTGCATAGCGTCCATACATTTTGATTTTTGCAAATGATAACTGTACCCCACCCAGTAAACTCAGATCCCCATCTTTGAATGCAGCTTTTCCATTTTGTAGAAAGTTTTTATTCTGATCTCTCAAAATACCAAACTGCGGACCGGCCTGTAAGGTCAGAAATTTTACAGGTTTATAATTCAGCAATATAGGTATAGAGATATAAGATAATTTAATTTTAGAGACATTGCTACTCAGCAAAGACTTATACAATTGATTGAACTGGCTGGTAGTATCAACATTCACCTGGTTAAATAACACCTCTGGTTGAATAGAAAATTTCTTACCGATACCGATCTCTGCATAGCCGCCAGCATGGTATCCAAAGCTAAACTCATCTTTAAAAGATTTGCCTGTTAGCTTATTTAATGTGGCACCGCCTTTGGCCCCTATATGAAAACTTTGAGCATTGGCAAATGAAACGAAACAAAGTAAAATTGCGGTAATTAAGATGTTGTTTTTCATACAATAAAAATTGGTTAACAATAATTACTAGTAGTAATCCAATTCGTATGCCAACAACAGTCATTTACTCATTAAAATTATGTTAACGAAAACTTGACCCTCAGAAACTATATCCCAGGTTTATACTAAACGCCTGTGTGAATCTTTTTTCATCTGTATCCGGGAAATAATAATCCAGATACAATTGTGGTGCAACAGTAAACTTCCCAATGATATAACACATATCCAGGCTTAGCCCTGCAGACTGCACTTCAAAGGGTGAAGTTTGTAATTTATTAATCTTCCCTCTTTTAATAAGAAAATTTATAAAATTCGGAGCATTTGTCTTGTGTGTAAATGTAGTATTGGACGAGCCCATGTTCAACATCAAAACCGGAGAAAATATTATTCCATCTTTTTTATATAAAACCTGATACCATTCAAATGTATGACCAACAGTTGCAATAACAGAAAACGCTTTCAAATGATTGGTAATGGAATCATAAAAATGTCTTTGAATAAAATTGATAACAGTATCACGATAAAAAGCCTGTTTAGAATCTCCCGAAGAATATCCCAAAGCCAATCCGGGAGCTAGCCATGGCTTCTTGTAAGTAAAAGAAGTATATAGATCATGTTGAACAGGAGACGAATAAGAAGAGAACTTATCTTTTACAAAATAATATGTATAAGATGCGATAAAATCGAATTTATTGTTGTCCGGCAAATTATATCCTGGAGTCAGAGCATATTGATTTATACCAAAGCCCTTTCGGACATCATTCAATAAATAAGCTGTCGCAGAAATACTCAATCCTCCTTTATGAAAATAACCAACACTTGGTGTAAAAACTATTGTTGATGCAGTTTGTTTTGTATTCAATGAATTATTGTTTACGCTGAATATTTTATTACTGACACCAGCGCCTATCTGCACATAACTTTTTGGTTTATACGCAGAATCAAGTAACCCAAGCAGATCATTCAATAATTCCAACGTATCTTTTGAAGTAGCCGGTGAAAATTTTTCATTTTGCCCGTATACAGTTGCCGACAATAATAAAATGCATCCCAGAAGAAATTTACGCATATGATAAGGTTAAGTTAAAGTTACTGCAAGACCAGATAGACAGCGAAAGCCAAAAATAGTTTAATCATGCTTTCAAACAGCTCCGTTCCCATTTAATTCGGTTATCTCGTTTTTTTGCACTACCTTTGCAGCTATTTATTTATCACGAGTATTGCATGAAGTGCCCGACAGGCTGTTGAAATAAGTAGTTACTTTTAGTTTTTTATAGGATTTAAGTAGTGTAACAACAGGCAAATAGCATATCATGTAAGCGCAAAAAAATTTACATGAATGCATTTCAAGCCTTAGGCTTAAACGAACAATTAGTACAAGCCGTAACCGATCTTGGCTTCGAAAACCCCACTCCGATTCAAGAACAAGCTATCCCTGTTTTATTATCAGGTACAATGGATTTTGTTGGATTAGCACAAACAGGTACAGGTAAAACTGCTGCTTTTGGTTTACCATTACTACAATTGATCAACATTGCTGATAAACATCCGCAGGCTTTGATCGTTTGTCCTACAAGAGAACTTTGTTTACAAATTACAAAAGATTTAGAAGTATTTACAAAACATACCAGAGGATTAAAAATGGAAGCTGTATATGGTGGTGCTTCTATCTCAATGCAGATACGCAATTTGCGTAACGGTGTCCACATCGTTGTTGCGACTCCGGGCAGATTAATTGATCTGATCGAACGCAAAGCGATCGATCTGCAAAAAGTAAAATATGTAGTATTAGATGAGGCCGATGAGATGTTGAACATGGGCTTTAGAGATGATATTGATTTCGTTTTAAAGAATACTGTTAACAGAGAAAGTATTTGGTTATTCAGTGCTACTATGCCCCCAGAAGTTAGAGCGATCTCTAAGAACTTTATGACCAATCCTAAAGAAATCACGGTTGGTAAAAAGAATAGCGGTAACGTAAATATTGATCATCAATTCATGACCGTAGCTGCTCACCAGCGTTATGAAGCTTTGAAGAGAGTGATTGATTTTAATCCTGGTATGTACGGTATTATTTTTACCCGTACTAAATTAGATGCACAGGATATTGCTGAAAAATTAACAAGAGAAGGATACGAAATTGAAGCGTTGCATGGTGATCTTACGCAGCAACAAAGAGATAAAGTAATGGGCAGGTTCCGTACCAAACATTTGCAATTATTAATTGCTACAGATGTGGCTGCCCGTGGTATTGACGTTGATGGCGTTACACATGTTATCAATTACGAATTACCCGATGATATTGAAGTGTACACACATAGAAGTGGCCGTACAGCACGTGCAGGCAAAACAGGTATTTGTTTATCGATCACTCATAGCAGAGAAACATTCAAGATCAGACAATTGGAGAAAATGGTGAATTCTCAATTCCATAAAATAGATGCTCCAAGTGGTAAAGAAGTTTGTCGCAAACAATTCTTTCATTTCATGGAAAAATTAATGAGTGCAGACATTTCTCATGGTGATTACGAAACTTACATGGGTGATCTGCAAACAAAATTTGCCGATGTAACAAAAGAAGAAATTTTACAAAGAGTAGCTGCCTTAGAATTTAGCCACTTTTTGAAATACTATGAAAATGCGCAGGATCTGAACTCAAACACAAGAGGGGAATTCAGAGACAGAAGAGATAGCGGAAATACCAGAGACGGAAGATCTGATAGCAGAGATAGCGGAAGCAGAAGAGAAAGAAGCAATTCTAATCAACGTGACAATGGATATACAAGATTATTTATCAATCTGGGTACCAAAGACGGTTTTTACAAAGCCAGTTTCTTACAATTTATCCTGGATGAAAGCAGCTTGAATAAAGAAGTGCTCGGCAGAATAGATATGAAAGAAATGAACAGTTGGGTAGAAATTGACAAAGCAGCTGCCGGTAAAATGATCAAAAGTATTGACGGTAAAAAGCATAATGGTCGCCAGATACGTATGAATGAGGCTGATGGAGGATTTAGAAGGCCAAATGACGAAGGTAGAGGCGCCGGTGGAGACAGAAGCGACAGAGGCGGTGAAAGAAAAAGAATCCCGATGAGGGACAAGAGATAATAATTTATAAATTTTTGGCAAAAAATTTTGCTGAAAATATTTAACCCTTATCTTTGCACTCCCGAAACAAAAAAGGGAGTACATCGGGAGCTTAGCTCAGTTGGTTTAGAGCATCTGCCTTACAAGCAGAGGGTCACAGGTTCGACTCCTGTAGCTCCCACAAAAAACCTCACAGAAATGTGAGGTTTTTTTATGTTTATGCTATTATTAGGGGTAATCTGCTTGTAAATTGCTTGTAAATTTTGCCACTCTCCTACATACTCCAAATCACAGAGTATGGAACTTACCTTTAAAATTGTTCTAGACAAAAGACACAAGAAAGCCAATGAAACTTACCCCTTAAAACTTAGGGTATTTCAAAACAGAGCTTACAAAGAATGTAGTTTAAACATTGCTATCCTTGAAAATGACTGGGATTCCAATTTGCAAGTGGTATTATCTACCAATGATAGCTATACGGCTTTAAATTCAAAATTAACATCTACCAAAGCAAAGGTTCAGAAACTTATCTTTTTAAGTGAAGATTTAGAAGAATTTACTACACCCGAAAAGATCATTAGCCAATTAAAAAGAAAAGAACAACAGAAGAATCCAATTAGTAAACCCGATATAATAAAATACGGGGAAGAACATATTGCAAAATTGCAAATTGCAGGTAAAATTGGAAACTCAATTGTTTACTCTTGTGCTATCAATAAACTCAAAGAATATTGCAAAAGTGATAAGTTAACATTTGAAGCAATCGACTATCGGTTTTTAGAAAATTTCAACACAACATTACTAAATAAACGAATAAAGGTTAACACAATTTCTCTTTATTTAAGAACTATAAGAGCATTGTTCAATAAATCTATTAGAGAAGGAATTTTAGAGATGAAATACTACCCTTTTAATAGCTTTAAAATCAAAAATGAAAGAACTATTAACCGAACACTAACTAAGTCGGAAATAAGTCAGTTATTAGCTTTAGATTTAAAAGTTGGCAGTACTATCTGGCATCATAGAAATTTATTTGCTTTATCCTACTGCTTTATCGGTATCAATTTTTCTGATTTATTAACTCTAACTAAGGAAAATTTTATTGATGGTAGGATTGTGTTTAGGCGTAGTAAAACTCATAAGATTTACAGCATTAAAATACAGTCAAAAGCAAAAGAAATTTTTCATTACTACTTCAAAAGTCTACCTGATTGCTCTAAGAAATTTGTGCTTCCATTTGTAGAAAACAACAGCAACCTAATTATTCTAAAAAACGACATTTTACAAGCTATCAAGAATACAAATGATTACTTGAAAAAAATGGCAGGGTTATGTAGCATTGACAAAAAAATAACTACATATTATGCTCGTTATACATGGGCTAACATTGCTAGAGAATTAGGTTATCCAAAGGACATGATTTCTGAAGCACTTGGGCATGAGAGCGGTAATAGGGTTACTGGCATCTACCTAGATAACTATAGTAATGAGATAATAGATAATATGAATGATAAGGTTATATGCTCGGTTTTTTGATTTAAAAAAGAGTAGGGGTTATAATGCCCCTACTTTGTTTTTATCTTGCTCTAGTTGCCAGTATTCAACTGAAAATTGAGGGGCTGCACCAATAGCTTTCCTTAATTCGTCCTCCATAACTGATTTGATATAGCTTTCATTACCTAAAGTAGTTATGATACTATCATGAATAGTAAATAATGCTAAATCTGGTTTTTCTTTGTTTACTCTTTTACAAATTCTTTCAAGAATCAAATAGCTTTCTATTCTTTGAAGAACAATAGCTAGGTTCCTATAATTCTCTTTTTTGATAAATTCAAAAAGCTTTGAAATTGTTAGAAATTTTCTCTTGAATATTTGCGTGGCAGAACCCTCTTTTCTATTGTAAACTTTATTGTCATTATCAAAAAACAGTGTCAATACAATCTTTTTTACTTTATCTCTTTTTTCATTTTCTGTTTTACAAGAAGATAAAGCACCCTCTTTTTCAAAGATTGGTATTAGATATTCATAAAAAGTGCCATTAACCACATGTTTAATAAATTCTTTTTTTTGAAAGTCTTTCTGGGTAAGGGTTTTAGAAGAATCTAGGAACTTAATGATATTCTTTAATTCTATCTTACTTTCCCTTACTTTAGTATACAATTCCTCAAAAACCCTTTTTAAAGTTGGTTTTTGGGCTTTATCTACTGATTGCCAAAACTCTTTATTGAACAAAGCAATACTCATATATGGTTGACTGTTTTTTATATCAATAGATACCAATGATGTAAATCGTCAGCTAAAACTGGACTAAAAATAAGTTAATTTTAGAGAGTATTTCCATTGTTCATCATTAAAATAGAATAACATGGAAAAGAAACAAAAACAGTCCACAGAAAACTTCATTAAAGACATCCGTCGCAGGACTAGGCGATTGTTCACCTCCGAACAAAAGATCCTTATAGTTATGGAAGCACTACGAGGTGAAAGCTCTACCGCAGAGATATGTCGTAAACATGGGATTAACCAGGCATTGTTTTACAAATGGAATAAAGAGTTCATGGAAGCAGGTAAGAAACGCCTTAATGGTGATACTACTCGTGAAGCTACTAGTGACGAAGTAACTGAACTACGTAAAGAGAATCAAAGGTTAAAAGAAATGGTAGCTGATCTGATGCTCCGCTATGACATTGTAAAAAAAAGCTTAACCATCTTGGAGTAAGCGAAAAATATCAACGTCGTATGAGATTATCAGTAGCAGAAAAGGAGGAAATCATTCAATTGGTTGAACGTTCAGAACTGGGAGTAAACAGAACTTTGGTACAGTTGGGGATCAACAAGAGTACGTTTTACAATTGGTACAAAGCTTATTTGGATAAGGGTGCTAATGGCCTTGAATCAAAACGTGCTACCCGGCAACGCTGGAATACGATACCACAGTCTGAAAAGAATCTTGTAGTGGAGATTGCGCTGGAATATGCCGAGTTATCACCCAGAGAATTATCCTGTAAACTCAGTGATGTAAAAGGAATATTCATATCAGAATCCAGCGTGTACCGGATTTTGAAGGCCAAAGGGTTAATCACCAGCCCTTCACATATTTTGTTAGCAGCAGGAAATGAATTTAGTCAAAAGACCTGCTTTGTTCATGAAATGTGGCAAACAGATTTTACTTACTTCAAGATATTGGGATGGGGATGGTATTATCTGAGTACAGTACTGGATGATTACAGCCGTTTTATTGTTCATTGGGAACTCTGTAAGACAATGAAAACAGAGGATGTACAACGAACAGTTAATAGAGCCCTGGAGGCTTCAGAGTTGCCAAATGAGTTCAGGCCAAAGTTATTATCGGACAATGGAGCTTGCTATATCGCATCAGAACTCAAAATCTTTTTACAAAACAAGAAAATGAAACTTTTACATGGCAGGCCCAATCATCCGCAAACACAAGGGAAAATTGAACGTTATCATCGGTCAATGAAAAACGTTGTTAAGTTGGATAATTACTACTGCCCTGAAGAACTGGAAGCATCATTAACGGCTTTTGTACACTACTATAATCATGAACGCTATCATGAGTCTCTTGGGAATGTCACACCGGCAGATGTTTATTACGGAAGGCAAGAAGAGATTTTTAAATACAGGCAAAGAATAAAAATGCTAACGCTTCAAAGAAGAAGGCAAAATTATTTAAGACAAAAAATAGCATCTTAATTTTAATCTGTACACTATAAAACTAAAAATAAAAAGTATCTTTAAATCACGAAACACTCTCTAAGAGAAAGTTCACTTTGATTTGACGACATACAGCTTGTCCTTTTTGGCTTTCCCTTTGAAAACATGAAAGAAAAGAAATCAGCAGATGCCCAGAATAATAACATTAAGAAAAAAGCAATGACAATAAGTATGAAATAAATTAATACATCTGAAATGTATAACAATATCTCACTAAGATTAATAAAGTACTTAATAGATAAATTAAAGCCTTTGTAATAGACCATTTGAAACATCAAGCCAAATATTAATGCCAATAATGAAATCAATGGTAGACTATCAATAAATTTCTTTATTCTTGTCTTTTCAGTTGTTTGGGTTTCTTGGTGTTCCATACATCTAAAATAATCAAAATCTTTTTATTGGTTATAAGTGTGAGGAATCAAAAAACACGAAAATGCAGAAAAAGAAGTGCTATATATTATAGAAATTTCATTGCAAGAGATATACTAGACAGATTTCATATATTATTGTTAAATACACAATATTTACTAATTTAGTAAATATGAATTCATTATTAGATTGGAGTTTGCTAAATCGTGAAGTCATTACACTTGTTTTGACATTTATTGTTGGAGTAATCCCAACACTATTTGAAGTTAAAAGAACTCCTGGCAAATTTGGGTTTACGTTCTGGGGATACCTATTTTTGATCTTTGCTATTATATTGATAAGTTTTACTCTGTATGCTCTAAGCTTTGATAAACGGAAAATATCGCAGAAAGATATAAGTTTCACCTTTGATTTAAAAACAAGGCACCTTCAATTTGGTAATGACGAAAATAAATTAGCACAAAAACTACCAAAAGATATTTTTATTCCTTTATTAAATTTTGGCAAAGCTCAGACTTCGGGAACTTTTTTCTTGCAAAATTTTCAACATGGGAGAGGACATACAATGTCTACCACTACAATAGTATATAAATGTAATAATGTAGTTGTAGATGATATAGAATATTTTCCAAAGTCTTTTGATGATCTCCAAAAATCGAAAATCTACTTTAAAATTCCGTTAGAAAAATTTGATACTAATGAGTTAAAAATGCCAGTATACGCTAAATTGAAAATTCGTGATTCTACTTATACTAGCTTTATCGATGATGATGGGAGTGTAGAATTTGAATTGAAATAATCTCAGTTTTATTTATGAACTAATTGCTAGAAATAAGAATATTCTTGTATAAATTAAAACATAGTAAAAATCATGACACCTTTTCCTAATATACCTACAGATAATCTTTATAAATTCATATTTATCTCTGGTGTCATAATGATATTCTTTAGTATTGTTTTATTTGTTACAGAATATAGAACTATTAGAGATAAGATTGATAATATTGAAGTGTCTATGGCAAAAACTGGGAATGAAATTGATGTCCTAAATAAAAAAATTAAAACCTCAGAATTCTCTTTCAGAAAAATTGATTCAGCATACAGTATTTTAAAAGTAGATTCCTTAAGTGTAAAATTTGATTTGGATAAATTCGAGGAATTGAAAATTAAGATGTTGAATAGTAAAAATTATAGGGATTATCTTGCTTTTTTATTTGAACATAAAAAAGATTTGTATCCATACTTTGAACAAATGGAAGAAAACATAAAAACAAATGGTGAAATCAATTTAGCTGTAAATGAAGTTTCTTTGAAAAGCACTCTTAATAAAATAGGTCTTAAACATCTTAAGCGTGAATCAAATGATTTATTGATCTTAACAGGTTTTGTTTTACTGCTAATTATAGGAGGGTACTATATGGCTAAATCTGGATATTCAAAATGGCAGACTTTAGTCCAGAGACCACTTGATGAGAAATTAAAATTAGAGTTGGAAAATTTAAAAATGTCAAAAAGAGGAGAAATGGATTTTATTTGAGCTAATATTAAAAAAAAATAATTTTTCAAAAATTAGTACGCCTCCAATTTTTCAATTTTAATAAAGGTGTATATAAACAACCTCCACCCCTATAAACAACCCCGTATAAAGAATGCAATGCACTGGGGGCAGCGGAGCTGCTCTTTAGCATGATGGCAAAAGAAGCTAATAATCTCCCTGATTTATGTAAACTCATAATAAGTATGCAAGAGAAGATGTGCCATTTTAAGGGTATTTTAAGCAGTTCTCAGAAGAAATAGATTTAGCACACGTTATTATTAATATAGCATAAACCTCAATGAATTTTATAACCCAATTTTTAACCTTGTATGTAGGGGTTTGCTTGCAAAATGCTTGCAAATTTCAATGTTAGATTACTGAAACTATTGATAGTAAAGGATTCTAGAGTATTTTAGAACTTCCTTACAAGCAGAGGGTCACAGGTTCGACTCCTGTAGCTCCCACAGAAAACCTCACAGAAATGTGAGGTTTTTCGTTTTCATGCTGTTGATACAAACCATTCTACTTGTAAACGAATTAAACGGATACATTAAACATATAATAACCACGATATAGCGTCGTCCGAATATGATCATTATTTGTATCATCTGTAAGCTGCTTTATTAGTCTAGCCATTTCTTCCGGTAAACGTTAAAAAAAATGCTACCTATTGTTTAAGTAGCATTATAAAACTCTAAAAAATCATTAACACGCCGTTGTTTATCCTTTGTGTTTGATCAATTTCATCCCGCAGTTAGGACATATACCAGGCTTATCACTTTTAACATCCCCATGCATTGGGCAAGTATAATTATTCATCACCTGCACCTTCATCTTTTCTTTAGGTGAAAGTGTTAAACTTGTTCCACATTTGGGAAATTTCCCTGGCTTATCGCTAACTTCTGTTAAATGTGTGGGGCATGCATAATGCTTAGTCACATCTTTTTTCATTTGCTCCTTGGCTGTAAGTTGCAGTTTCATGCCACATATAGGACAATTCCCGGGCAGTTTTGCTTTTATACTGTCATGCATCGGGCAAGTGTAAATTGTCAAATGCTTTGTATTATCTTTCTTCCCTGCTTTTTGTGCAAATAAGGTCAGAGAGAAGATGGTTAAAGCTGCCATCATCAGCATTTTTATCTTTTTCATTTTAATTATTTTTAGTGTTACAAATTGTATTAATACCACTGCATGCTAAACGCAGTTACCTTGACATAATTATGTCTGATAATTTTCGGGGTAGAAGGAAATCAAATGCGATATACACAATTGAGTATGTAAATGGGCACGCCTTGTTTCAGAGGAGGATCATGAGCTATTGATTTATTTTCAATAAGGACAGGAAATACGTTTATAGAAATTCCTGCAAAAGAAGCCGGCAAGGTTAGATCAATGGGAATTTTGATCTCTAAGCAAGTCTCCGTGATCTTCTGATCTATACTACTTTTAAAGAACGTTTGCTCATCATTGCAACAACCTTTACCCTTTTTGTCATACTTATGCATACCGCATTTCGCACACATTTTGGATTCGGTGTTACCAAGATCCCAACCTGCAATTTTACTCATGCAGTAATGCATGTTCACCACAACCCCAATTGAGGAAATGATGTAAACAAGAGCCAATATGATTACTATAAACTTTTTCATTGTTTTAAACAATACAAATTGTCCGATGTGAATTTACACCTAACAAAAAACTAAAACTATGACAGCCATCAAGCCTGAACATGACATTCGTTAGAGTGTAGATTTATAAATATTCGACCGGTTTTACTTTTGCTTTGCAACCGACACATGTTATGTCTGTAACCTTATAAGTATGTGCCTTTATTATTTATCTGCTACAAAGATAGTTTGGCTTTAAGGGGTTATTATTGTAGTATTTTGTCTAAGAGTTGTAAGATTTACAGTTCTTCTATTTTCTGGTTCATCTTCTTACCACAATATAAATCGCTTTGAATATAACCTATGCTTTTTTTGAATTGGTTAGATAGCTTAGTACCTCCCACAAAAAAGGGTTTCAGTTAAAACTGAAACCCTTTTTTATTAAATACCCCCCTGCTTCTTTATTGCGCTTTTTTCTCGCCCTTTACGATAATAACAATAAGCAATATAAATATGGCTCCGCCAACAACCCAAACCCACGGCTGCATATACCATTGAGCTCCGCTAACATTTCCGTTCTTATTTATTGAAACATTAACATCAATTTTTTTCTCTTGAGAAAAAGCAATAATAGATGAAAATGTGGTCAAAAGCAGCAACAACAATTTATTAATTTTCATATAGTTAATTTAATGTGTATGCATAATCGCAATAACGTTGAAAATAAAAAGAAGAAATCTGGTGAATCAAATCTTTCATTCAATACGAAAGTATACTCATTAAATGACGTTAACGTTACACTATTTCGATAATTAGTTGCATCATTCACATATTTTAGATAAACCGAAACCCCATATCGCTTAGTATGAGTATTAAAGTCTATATTTACTATATATCTTAATGTCTGGAAGTGTAAAATGTTTCCCCTCAATTAATTTTTTAAAAATGAAACAAACGACTTCAATAAAAAAGGGGAAACTTCTTTCTAAAAACATTCCGCCAGCTAAGTCAATTTCTGCAAGCGATCGTATAGCTAAGTCCAGGAAATCGACCATAGAAACAAAGGGCCCAAAAACGCCAACTCCTACAAACCAATCAACGCACAATTCTTTTACTGTAGTTGCCATTGGGGCCTCAGCCGGTGGGTTGGAAGCTATAACGCAACTGTTACAAAACCTTTCTCCCTCCACAGGGATGGCATATATTTATGTACAACATTTAAGTCCCGACCATAAGAGTATACTTGACCAGCTTTTGTCGAAGACCACTAAGATGAAAGTACAAGATATTGAAGACATGGAAAAGATGGAACCTGATAATGTATATATCATTCCATATAATAAAGGTATTGAAGTAACAGATGGACACATAAAACTAATTCCACGATCCGATAGATCCCCTACACTGTCGATTGATATTCTTTTTACTTCATTAGCTGAAACACATCACGAAAATGTTATCGGTGTTGTGCTTTCGGGTAGTGCTCATGATGGCACCCAGGGATTGAAAGAAATTAAAATGGCCGGAGGGATAACTTTTGCTCAGGATGATTCAGCAAAATTTACCAGCATGCCCCACTCTGCCATTGCTGAAGGCGTTGTTGATTTTATTTTATCTCCCAAAGAGATTGCTCAGAAACTAACATGGATGAGCAAACACCCCCTGGTAAAATTAGTTGGAACAAAAAGAACTCCTGAAGATGAGATCGATAATAATAATCCATATTTAAGATCCATTATTCAACTTTTACTTAAACGGAGAAATGTAGATTTCAGTCAATATAAAATGAACACCATTAAAAGGCGCATGCTCCGCAGGATGGTGATATTGAAAATAACCACATTGAAACATTATGCAGAATGGGTAGAGCAAAAGAAAGATGAAGTAGATATGCTATATGAGGATCTGCTTATAAATGTCACCGAATTCTTTAGAGACCCTGAAACTTTTTTATATCTGAAAAAAACAGTACTACCCCGCCTGATAAAAAGTAAAACACACGGCGATCCTTTACGCATCTGGGTAGCTGCCTGTGCTACTGGTGAAGAAGTGTATTCTATTGCCATGTTATTATTTGAAATACAGGATACTAAAACCAACAATATTCCTTTTCAAATTTTTGCTTCCGACTTAAGTGCTGAAGCCATCAATGAGGCCCGTAATGGAGAATACTCTATTCACCAGCTCAAAAATGTTTCCAACAAACGCATTCAACGTTTCTTTACAAGAACAAAGGATAAGTATCGCATTTCAAAATCATTACGTGATGTTTGTATTTTTGCGCCACACAATATTTTACGTGATCCACCTTTTTCAAGGATGGATTTTATCAGTTGCCGCAACCTGCTCATTTATCTTGATACTGCTGCTCAAAAAAAAGCCATCGCAACTTTTCATTATGCATTGAATGATAATGGCTGTTTGATGCTTGGTAAATCGGAAACCATAGGTACGTCTTTGCAATTATTTAGTCCGCCACTCGATAAAAAATCAAAAATATATATTCGTAAAAAGAAAGCCGGTGCAGAGCGAAAATCGGAGGTTGCACCCAGAATATTACAACCGGTCTTATCACAAAAAAACAGACCAATCAGCATTCCTCCCAAGAGACTACCTTCTTTCATTAGCGGTAACCTTAGTACAATTTTTGACACTTTCTTACTTACGGAATATACCCCTGCCAGTGTTGTGATCAACCATGATCTGGAAATACTCCAATTCAGAGGAGAAACTTCTTTATACTTACAAAATTCAAACGGCAAAGCCAGTTTGAATATTTTAAAAATGGCACATATCGAGATCACTTTTGAATTGCGAAATGCCATTCATCATGCCATTAAAACAAAACAAAAAGTTAGCAAGACTGGCATTGAAATGAATTTGGGGAAAGTTGGCAATCACTTACGTATAGTCAACATAGAAGTTACTCCACTTAGAATGGAAGGTGAAGAAGATCTGCTGGTAATTGCTTTTACAGGGCAACATCAAATTGAAACAGCAGGACATCCGGAAAAGATCGGAAAAAGTAATTCTATTGCAAAAGACCGAAGAATAAAAAAGCTGGAAGAAGAAATCGCCGCTGCCAGACATGATATGGCTTCAATCACACAAGACCAGGAAGCGGCAAATGAAGAATTGCAGAGCGCTAATGAAGAGATAGTTTCCAGCAACGAAGAATTACAAAGTCTGAATGAAGAGTTGGAAACATCAAAAGAAGAAATAGAATCTACCAATGAAGAATTGATCACCACTAATCAGGAATTACAAGTGCGTATTCAACAAGTGGAAGAATTGTATAATTATTACGAAACAATTCTTTCTGCTATTCACGAACCCATGCTTGTTCTTAATAAAGATATGCGGATAAAGTCTGCCAATAAAGCTTTCTGTAAAGCATTTCATGTAGATGAAGAAGACAGCATTGGCATCTCTTTATACAAGTTAAGCAACAGCCAATGGAACATTCCGCAACTTCGTGAACTATTGGAAGATATTGTTCCCAAAAACAACCACTTTCATGATTTTGAACTGGAACTTGATTTCCCTACCATCGGCTCCAGGGTATTGTTACTGAATGCACATCGTATTATTCAGCAGGCAGACAATGAAGAATTAATTGTTCTTACTATCATTGATATCACTGAGGTAAGAAGACTTTCGATCGAACTACAATTAAAGGAAAAAAGAGTACTAGAAGTACAATTGGAAGCTGAAAGAAAAGCGTTAAAAGAGATTGAAGAAAGTAACAATGAATTGTTGATAGCGAAAGGAATTGCTGATTCAAAAACTGTAATAGCAGAAAATGCAGTTAGGGCTAAACAGCAGTTCTTATCGAATATGAGCCATGAGATCCGTACACCAATGAATGCAATTATTGGCTTTACGCATGTAGTACTAAAAACTAAATTAGACAAAACACAGAAAGAATATTTAAATGCAATTAAAGTATCGGGAGATGCATTGATCATTTTGATCAATGATATTCTTGATCTTGCTAAGGTTGATGCAGGTAAAATGGTTTTTGATCAAACTGAATTTAATTTATCAGATTCAATTTCTACAATGCTTCAGTTGTTTGAACCCAAAATAAAAGAAAAGAACTTAACCCTACTAAAGGAATATGACGAGAGTATTCCTGAAATTCTAATAGGCGACCCCTTGCGTTTAAGACAGATAATTTTAAACCTTGTAGGCAACTCTGTGAAGTTCACACACAATGGTAGAATTATAATGCGTATAGGCATCATAAATGAAGACGCTAAAAATATATCTATCGAATTTACTGTGGAAGATACCGGCATAGGTATTGCCGGAAATAAATTAGAACATATTTTTAATAGCTTTGAACAAGTTGGTAAAGGCACTTCTTATGCATATGGAGGATCAGGACTCGGGCTTGCTATTGTCAAACAGCTAGTAGAAAGACAAGGTGGAACTATTGCTGTAACCAGTAAAGAAGGCAAAGGATCTGCATTTAGTTTTATATTGAATTTTCGTAAAGGCAATAGCAAACCAACGATCGAAAAAAATAATGAACAAGATGTAATACAAACAAATGCATTAAAAGGTCTTGCCGATAAAAAAATAAAAATATTGATTGTAGAGGATGTTGTACTAAATCAATTATTACTGAAAATAATTTTATTAGATTTTGGTTTTGATTTTAATATTGCTGAAAACGGAAAAATTGCCATTGATCTTTTACAAAAAAATAAATACGATCTTATTTTAATGGATCTGCAAATGCCGGAAATGAACGGTTTTGAAGCAACCTCTTACATTCGAAAAAAATTGAAATCCGCTATTCCTATTATTGCGCTCACCGCAGATGTTACTACGGTCGATATTAAACAATGTATTGCCGTTGGAATGAATGACTATATATCGAAGCCTATTAACGAAAAAATATTACTTAATAAGATGACTAAATATCTGAAAAAGAAAAAGTAACCTTTTATAAAATAGCCCCCATTTGACGAATATTAAATGGAGATATCTGATTGAATAAATTGACCATACTCATGTAGCCCAATTGCATTATTTAATACGGATACTCCCTGCTCCTTATTGTCATTCTACCATTTATTACTCCTTCTCTTTCCCTCAATTAATATTTTCCATTATATTTAATTCTCATTAGTATATATGAATAAGCACTTCTTTACTCAATGGCACGCCGAAGGTTTATTATCTGATGCATCCATACAAAAGATAAACGAAAAAAAATCTCCCGGCCTGCTTTCTGTTTATTGGGAAATTAAAACCCTTATGTACCTGGCAGTGATCTTACTTAGCAGCGGCCTGGGAATTCTGGTATATAAAAATCTGGACAGCATAGGACACACGGCTATATTGACCTTCCTTATCCTGTTATGTGTGGGTTGTTTCTATTATTGTATCAAACATGCGCCACCTTTCTCTACCAGAAAAACAGCATCGCCAAATGCAGTATTTGATTATTTGCTACTATTAGGTTGCCTTAGCTTTATAACGACAATAGCTTACATACAATATCAATACAACTTTTTTGGCAACCGTTTTGGCATAGCCAGTTTTATTCCAATGACCATATTGTTTTTATCTGCTTATTATTTTGACAATATCGGAATACTTAGTTTGGCAATTACAAACCTGGCCGCCTGGCTAGGCATTACTGTTACTCCCCTGGAGATCTTAAAAGCAAACGACTTTAATGATAATACGATCACACTTACCGCCCTGCTGCTGAGTGCATTACTTATTGCTGCAGCTTTTTTCTCAAAACAAAAAGATATTAAACAGCACTTTGAATTCACTTATTCCAATTTCGGAATGCATATTTTTTTTATCGCCTGCATTGCGGCAATGTTTAATTTCAGTAACATATATCTTATTTGGTTTCTTGTACTATTAGGAGTTGCCTATTATTTCTATACCAAATCGCTTGCGGAAAAATCATTTTATATATTGTTGGTTACTACTTTGTATACATATTTCGCTATTAGTTATGTGGTTGTAGATCTGCTAACCAGTATTGAACTAAGTGGCTTGTTCTCTGTATATATGGGATTGATATATTTGATTGGATCCGCTGTTGGGATGATTTTATTTCTAATTAATACTAATAAAAAGATCAAAGTAAAATGATAGCATATAAACATGAATGGCTTGATCATTTGCACTTCAGAGAGGAAGCTCTTGTGGCCATGAATGATAACTACATAACAAAAGAAGAGTGTGCAGCTATTTATAAAAAATATCCGGTTGATTTTTATACTCCCAATATTTTTATACGAATAGGATTATTTGTACTCACGATCATTATTCTGCTGTTCTCATTTGGATTATTTGCATTGATCTCATCTAATGATATAATTGCTAAATTGGGAACATTGTCTATTGTTTTTGGTTTTTTTTGCTTTGTAGCCTTAGAGTTAATGATCAACACTAAAAAGCATTATCGTTCAGGTGTCGATGATGGTCTGTTGTGGGGAGGTACGATTGCATTACTATGTGGTATTTGTTTACCTAATAACTTCACAGAGCTTACCATTTCAATCATTCTTTTCGTTATAAGTTTACTTTGTAGTTTGCGATATGCAGATAAATTAATGACGGCAATAACCTATCTCTCATTACTGAGTATTTTATTTTATTGTTGTGTGGAAATGGGGCATATTGCTAAAGCGATCGTTCCTTTCTTTATTATGGTCACTTCGTTGTTTGCATACTTTATCAGTATAAAAATAAAAAATAAAAATATTGTATTCTATTACAAAGATTGTATTCAAATAATAGAAATAGTTTCGTTGATAAGTTTATACACTGCCGGCAATTATTTTATAGTAAGAGAATTAAGCAATGAGATGTTTCACCTTAATCTGCAACCTGGTGAAAGCATTCCGTTTGGTTGGTTATTCTGGATATTCTCCTGTATTATTCCAGTCATTTATGTGGCAAGGGGAATACAAAAAAAGGATGTCATTATGTTGAGAGTAGGGCTATTATTATTTACAGCAATGGTATTTACTATCCGATACTATCATACCATTTTACCGATAGAATCAATGATGACCATAGCTGGTGTTATATTACTTGCAATTTCATATACGTTAATGAAGTGGCTCAATAAGCCTGTGTACGGATTCACCTCACTTGAAATTTCTTCAGCGAATACTATGGATAAAATGCAAATAGAATCATTGATACTGATGCAAACATTTAAACCCGGAGCTGATACTGACTTAACTAAATTTGGTGGCGGCAATTTTGGTGGCGGTGGTGCTAGTGGAGATTTTTGACCCTTATCTACGCTTTCATAAAAGATGAATGATGGTATGCCTGTAAACGTAATGCGACACAATGATTCCCCTTTTGTTGGGGATGAAAAACAAATGCCCGTTATAAAAAATCATCTTAACTGCTCCACTCTCCTGTTGGTAGGTGCCTGAAAAAAGTCTTTAGGATATTTTTTTATATAGCGCCCCAGGATACCTAAAAATTCCGGATAGTCTTTTAAATGTATGCCTCTACTTTTTACAGCAACGATAAATGCCAGACCAAAACTTACAGCAAAGTTGATAAACCCAATTCCAAACACGCCGATGATCGTATATACTAGTTCTTTAGTGGTTACTAAATGATCTAAGCCAAAAAATCCGATGGCTGTATTGGCGGCAGAAATAGTAATATGTCGAATATCGAATGGCAAACCGAATGTTTTACCAAAGAATCCTGCCATCCCTAAAAAGAAACCTAAAGAAATATTACCGATCAGTGCTCCCAAATTATTCTGCACATAATGAAGTATCTTATATCGCCTTTTCTCAGAAAAAGTATTTTTAAATGAAGATGAATTACCAAGACGCTCTGTAATTTTTCCATACACCACATAATTCTCTACATACCCTGCTACCAAACCACTTGCGAATAAAAAGAAACCGGTAAAACAGGCATACAGCCATGCCAGACTATGAAACGGCTGCTGATCGGTTAACAACTTTTGTGCAGCTGCACCTTCAGCAATTTTAACACCTGTCGATTCAAAATACAACCATGCCAGACAATAAGTTAAAGGAAAAACGATCAACAGATTTCCTGCAAAAGAAGCCAATTGTGTACGACTAACTTTTGCAACTGTTATGGCAAGATTTCTAAGATCTGGCTCCCCACCCGCTTTCTGTACATCCAAAGAACTGGCAACATTATTAGCCGTATAGGCCGGCTGCTTTGTAGCAAGAGTTGATCCTGTATCCTGTATCAAAATAAATCCTAAGGAGTAGTTGGTGCTATACAAGATCCCTGACCAAAAAGGAGGCATGGCCATTTTTCCTAACAGATTTTTTACTATTCCAATAAAAGAAATAATGATACCGCCACCGCAGGCACTTACAAACATCATCCAAAATTCTTTCTTGGTAGTGGTTATAAATTTTTCCCCCGTTCTACCTCCATGCTCTGCAATCTGGTAAGCCAGATAACCGGTATTTTCACTGATAAATTCTTTTATAGAATTTTTTCTCTTTTCGTTTCTTACTACGGTTGTAAAATAATCTGTAAACCTTTCTGTATTGAATTCATTATTACTATCCAATACATCAACTATGATAAACATCCTGTCTATCTGTTGTTTTAAACGGGTAATAATATAAGCCTGAGATAAACTTGTTCCGTATACATTACGCTGATCACTTATCCATTGTATACTTTGATTGCAATTATGCAGGGCCTCCGTGATATCTTCCAATAACATCAATTGCATTTCTTCATTTCCTCCGGTTTCACACAGATGCAGATATTCATTCACCAGTCTGTTTTGCTCAAGAAAAGGATAGATGGCATCAACAAAATTTTCGTATCGATGAGTCATTTCTTTTTCAAGTCCTAAAGTTGTGATACGATAGCTTAACAATTGAAGAGACTGCTGTAACTGCCTGATCAGTTTGGGCTCGGTCAAATTGATCTGGATGCCCAACATTTCAAAAAACTGTATCCATAATTTCTTATCAATTCCTTCTACCCAAAAATGATCTTTTTTCTTGTAAAAAATTTTATTAATTACATATAAAAAATTGTCAGGCGTTTGTAAAGGAGGTAAAATTTTATGCTTTAGTTTACCCATCAATTCCTGCACAAAACCTCTGCTGCTTACAATTCCATTTTCAGTTAATGCAACAACAATATTGGTTTTTAAAAATTGGGTAAGCAACGCTTTGCGCAGAGAAAAAAGTGGGGTACGTTCGTGTGTGATCTGATACAAAACTGCCTTGAATCTGAGTTCAGCCTGCTCAATATCCTTCGCTTTATCCGGGCGTATCTTATCTATCAATTCAATTAAAAAATCGAGGCTACGATTAGGAGAATGTAAAGGCAATACAACAGCCAACTGCTTTTCGGCAGGTACGGGAGTCTCCTTTTTCTTTTTGGTGAGCCGCAACATTATTGATTAAGGTTCGGTTTTTTTATTATGCTTATACATTACTGACACTTATAATACGCCAAATGTTGCATACAAATTGCCTGTATGTAACAAATTTCATCTTATTTTTGTTATGAATAAGCTATGATTTACAATAATAACATAAAGTTAAAGGAAGACTTTGAGGTGGTTACTGAACTGGAAGAGTATTGCTCTCTCATTATATGGAATGATGATGTGAATACTTTTGACTGGGTGATTGAAACATTAATTGAAGTTTGCGGCCACTCCCCTGAGCAAGCCGAACAATGTGCTATCCTGATAGATGGCAAGGGTAAATATGCAGTAAAAGAAGGCAGTTATGATACATTAAAGCCCATGTGTGATGCTATCACAGAAAGAGGTATTGGTGCTACCATTGAGGTAATTGCTAATTAACTCATACCATGTACCTGCTTAATGAAAAAATATTTTTCCCTCCTGTTGAAAATACTGATGACGAGGGCATTGTAGCCGTAGGAGGCGACCTTAGCACTGAGCGGCTATTACTTGCTTACCGTAGTGGTATTTTCCCATGGTATAACGAAGATGAACCGATCATTTGGTGGAGCCCCAACCCACGCTTTGTTTTATTTCCAAAAAAATTGAGAATAAGTAAGAGTATGCAGACTGTTTTAAATAATGGTAAATTTCGCTTTACCATAAACAGAGCATTTACTCAGGTGATGCAGCATTGCAAAACAATCACTCGAAAAGATCAGGAAGGCACCTGGATACAGCCAGCTATCATAGACGCCTATACGAAATTACATGAATTGGGGTATGCTCACAGCGCTGAAGCCTGGCTTAATGGAGAGTTGGTGGGCGGGCTATATGGCATTAGAATAGGTAATATTTTTTTTGGAGAAAGTATGTTTAGCAAAGAAAATAACGCAAGCAAGTTTGCGTTTATGAAATATGTGCAATATTTAAAAAATGAAAATATAAAACTTATTGACTGCCAGGTATATACTGCACATTTGGAGAGCCTTGGCGCTGAAATGATCAATAGAAATGACTTTATTGCGCTTTTACAACGTGAAATCGGCTAGTTTCCTGCCAATTTTACTAATAAAATGTTAAGAGAAGTATATTCCCCCGTATAAATTGACATTTTTTACAACTTTTTTTATTGTCGGTGCAACATTTCTATAAAACTGTTTGTCTTAGTCCGAAATAACCTTTTTATCACAAAATCATTAATCAGATTAAAAAGAAAAAACATGAAAAAAGTATTAGTAGCTGCGTTTGCGTTAGTAAGTTTAACTGCAAGTGCACAAAAAGGAACCTTATTAGTAGCAGGTAATGTAAGCCTGGAAACCAGCAAATCTCCAGATGTACCTAACGACGAAAAATCAACTTCATTTGATTTTAACCCAACAGTAGGTTATCAATTCAATGATAATTGGACTGCTGGTGTTGTAGCAGAAGTAGGAACTACAAAAAATACAAGCAATACAAATGTTGTTACTAAATACAGCAGCTTTGGTGTAGGTCCATTTGTTCGTTACACTCAAACATTATCTAACATTTTCTCTTTGTATGGTCAATTACAAGGTGTATTTGGAACTAGTAAAGTTGGTAGCACAAAAGTAGGAACATCTACAGCTATAGCTTTAACTCCTGCAGCTTTCATCAACTTGAAAAATGGCTTTGGTTTAAACTTTGATTTTGGTGGTCTTGGTTTCAGTTCTACAAAACCAACTGGTGGTAGTGCATCAACTGGTTTTGGTGTAACTTTTGGAAAAACAATGAACATTGGTATCCAAAAAAACTTCTCTCTTACAAAGAAGAAATAATTTTAGCCAATTAAAATAATAAAAAAGTCGAACAATAAATTGTTCGACTTTTTTATTACATGATATTTTATTATTTCCCGAATTTCTGCTTCAATGCAGCCAATGCATCACCGATAGGCATATCCGCCACACTTTTTTGTTGGGCCAATTTGGGCTGATTCCCAAACTTTGGTTTTAAGCCCCTTGCAGGAGCCTCTTCCGTTTGCTTTATAGATAAAGCAATACGCTTACGAACAACATCCACATCTGTCACTTTTACTTTTACTTGCTGATTCAGCTTCAACACTTCATTGGGATCAGTAATATATTTATGAGATATCTCAGATACATGCACTAATCCATCTTGTTTTACACCAATATCAATGAATGCGCCAAACCTGGTAATATTAGTTACTACACCAGGTACTTCCATTCCTATTTTCACATCTTCAATACTGTAAATATTAGCAAATTCAAAAACCTGTACATCACTACGGGGGTCCAATCCTGGTTTTTTCAATTCATTCAAAATATCCTTTACCGTTAGTTCCCCGATTTGCTCTGTAGCATATTTTTTGGCATCTACAGATTTCAATAACTCTTCCTTTCCTATCAATGTATTCACCTCCACATTCAGATCCTTTGCCATCATTTCAACAATGCCGTATGCTTCCGGATGAACAGCACTTGCATCCAATATATCTTCGCCATCTTTTATACGCAAAAAACCGGCACATTGCTCATACGCTTTACCTCCCAAACGAGGTACTTTTAACAATTGTTTGCGACTACTGAATTTTCCAATTTCATTTCTATACTTAACAATATTATCAGCCAGTGTACCGCCTATACCACTTACATAACTCAATAAATGTTTGCTGGCGGTGTTCAGGTTTACCCCTACATTGTTTACACAACTAACCACTGTCGCATCCAGTTTCTCTTTTAGTCTGAATTGGTTAACATCATGCTGATATTGCCCAACGCCAATACTTTTTGGATCAAGTTTTACGAGTTCTGCCAATGGATCCATTAATCGGCGTCCAATACTTACCGCACCACGTACTGTAATATCCTCATTAGGAAATTCTTCTCTGGCAATCTCAGAAGCTGAATAAATAGATGCCCCATCTTCATTTACTAAAAATACCGGCAACCCCAGATCTAATTTTTTTATGAATTGCTCTGTTTCTCTTCCGGCTGTACCATCACCGATCGCAAATACTTCAATTCCGTATTGTTGTACTAAATTTTTAATTTTTATTTCTTCCGCCATCACCCTGTTATTTTCATGCGGAAAGATCAGATCAGTTTTTTGCAGATCTCCCTTTTCATCCAGACATACAACTTTGCAACCTGTTCTGTATCCCGGATCGATAGCTAAAATTCTTTTACTACCTAAAGGAGAGGATAATAATAACTGACGCAAATTTTCTGCAAATACATTGATCGCATCTTCGTCAGCTTTTGTCTTTAACGTTGTACGATATTCTGTTTCTAAACTTGGTTGCAGTAATCTCCGATAAGCATCTTTAACCGCTTTACGCAATTGATCGCTGCAGGTGCTCATTCCTTTGATATAAAGCTCTTCAATCAATTCAATTGCCCGTTCTTCCTCCGGACTAATTGCGATGCGTAAAAAGCCTTCTAAAAATCCACGAAGTACTGCTAGTATTCTATGAGATGGAACTTTTGCAATTGGTTCACTAAAATCAAAATAATCTTTATACTTCGCTGCCTCTGTTTCTTTATCCGTTACCACTTTACTTTGCAATGTAGCTTCATTCTCAAACAGCTTACGCAATTTCGCTCTTACTATTGCATCTTCATTTATCGTTTCTGCAATGATATCTCTTGCTCCCTGCAATGCAGCATCACCGTCAACCACTTTTTCATTAATATATTTTGCTGCTTCTGCTAATAGGTCAACATCCTTTTGATCCAGCAACAGATCTGCCAACGGCTGCAATCCATTCTCTCTTGCTGTTTGCGCTTTTGTTTTACGTTTTGGTTTGAAAGGCAGATAAATATCTTCCAGCTCTGCAATTGTTGTAGCCTTATCTATTTTTGTCTGCAAAGCCTCTGTCATTTTCTCCTGCTCAGTAATTGTTTTTTCAATGAATGCTTTACGTTCCGTAAATTCTTTTAAGAACTTGGCTTCATCCTGTATTTTTTGGATCTGTACTTCATCCAATGCACCAGTCTTATCTTTACGATAACGGGCTATAAAGGGAACGGTAGCTGCTTCTGCCAACAGACCTAATACGGCCTCAACCTGCTGTGTTTTAAGCGATAATTTCGCCGCTATATCTTTTGAAAATTCTATCATAATTAAATTTGTATGCTATCAAAATGGGTTGCGAAAATAATGGTGTAAGTGGAAAGAAAAAATTTTAATAAATGAAATGTGAACAACTTATTAATTCATTTTGTAACTAGTAGATATACAGGTGATTTTTGTTTTTGACAATTTATATTTTACTTTTTGCATCAAGGCAAAAAAGTAAATTAAAACACCAACTTCTTCTCCGGATACGCCTCTACAAAAGAATAAATACTATTCCGTATGGTATCATTATCCTGATAAGGTTGTAAAAATTCTTTCAGATCATCAACAGACTCAATTGATAGAGATGCTGGTAAATACCCCATCCCCCAAAAGCATCCTTTCTCGATCAATAAACACAATTTTTCGTTTGCCTGCTTCCCATCATCCAGTACAGCAAATGTTGGTAATCGCTTATTCAATGCAGCCATTGCCTTAATAATTTTTTTATTATATGATTTTACAGTACCTGCTAACTCCTTATCCTCCTCAGTAAAAGACATCTTATTTAAAAAACAAAGTTTTTCATTGAGTTCAAATTCTTCCAGCATCTTTCTCAATAATATGATGCCTTCGTGCAGAGAATTGAAATAATACAATGCCGGTATATTTTTTCTCTTCTTATCAATCGCTAAACGCATATATCCCATACTATCCTCAAACGTATACAATGCATATTTCTGCAAAGGTTGTTTCTGACTTTTATTATACTTAGGCCACAAACGCTTTATCTCCGCACTTTCCAATACGATGGCCTCTAACTCTGTTGCACATTCTTTAAAACTTATTTTACAAACATGCAATAAAAAATTCTGCCGCTTTCTTTCAGCATCATTCACTGTAAAATGACTGCTCACTCTTTTCTTAATATTCACCGCCTTGCCTACATAAATTATTTTACCTTTTATATTGTGAAAATAATAGACTCCAGGAGATGCCGGTAATTTTGTGATATCCGATTTTTGTAACCCGGGTGGCAACCATTGTTCGCCGGAAGTTTTCTTCAACATCTGATCAATATGCGGTTGTGCATTATTAGCCAACAAATGTTCTAATAATAACACCGTTGCTTTTGCATCACCACCTGCTCTATGACGATTGCTGATAGGTATTTGTAATTGTCGGCATAAATTTCCTAAACTATATGACTTCAGATCAGGCACCACTTTTCGGGCCAGACGTACGGTACACAATTTTCGGGGAGATAACACAAAACCATTTGCCTTTAACTGGTGGTTGACAAAAGAGTAATCAAAATTTACACTGTGCGCTACAAAAATATTGTCCTTTAATACTTCATATAATGTTTCTGCTATTTCATGAAATGCCGGCGCTTCCGCCACCATCGCATTATCGATACCAGTTAATGTAGTAATATGGTAAGGTATTTTTTGTTGCGGATTGATCAACGTTTCAAAATGCTTTACCACTCTTGTTCCATCATGCACATACACCGCAATTTCGGTAATGCCGTTTGCAGAAGCATAGCCGCCGGTTGTTTCAATATCTACGATCGCATACATCCTTACAAAGATAGAAATACTAAATTAATTAGTAAATATATTTTTTATGTTGCCGGCAGTACCCCTTTCCTCAACATCGTTGTGTCACTCCCTTGTACCACATAGTATTATTGAACTTTTTTTAAGAGATTAAGCGATCATTTAATACTGATTTTCAGGCTACTAATCACTGTAAAAAAAATGACCATGGTCAGTTAAAAACATAACCACCATAATTGTTTTGGACAACACTGCACAATACATTTAATAGTAATTTTTTTACCATGAAAACTTAAAGCTATGAAAAAGATATTTTTAATACCTGCCACTCTATTCTTGATCTTTTTAGTTCAAAGTTGTAGTGCTCCAAAGCACACAGTAACTGCACCCGTAGCCCCACGAATTATAGAAAAAGAAAGGATCATTAATAAATCGTTTGAATCCATTTGGCAAAGTACGATCGAGCTACTAGCTACTTATAACATGCCTATCAAAAACCTTGATAAGGCATCAGGGTTTATTTCAACAGAATATAAACAGATCACTGGTGTGCCTTCGCAATATGCCAGCTGTACTGGCGCAAGCTCTACTTTTATGGGCAAAGTGGAATTGACCAATCACGGCGGAAATTTAAATGTAATGTTGAAAAGGATCTCTGATGATTCAACTAAAGTAACTGTCAATTGTTTTTACAGTTGTATGAAAAACAAATACAAGTATGCTAATATACTCAGCACTACTTATGTTTTAGAATCAACAGAAAGAATAGATTGCGAAACTACCGGACTACTGGAAAGAGCAATATTGGATTATGTGTCTAGTAAATAAAATACGACAACGTTTAAAGCGTTGCCATATCTATAACGAATAGATACTGTAGATCCTGTGGATTTATCTCTCTTTGTTCAAAATTCTATGGAGTTAAATCTGTAGTAGGATCTTGTGCTTCGTAACCTTTTATTATTACCACAAGTATAATTTTTCAAGATGAATATTAAGTGAGAGCCATTTCGGTTGCAACTGATTAATTAATGTTAAACCCCAATTGTAGAAAATAATTACAAAAAACAGTCAATCTTTTACGGATAATAATGTATCTTATATTTATTAATAAAATTTAACGATATGCAGTTTCAATTGTCCGAAGAACATTTGATGATACAAAAAGCAGCCAGGGATTTCGCTATCAACGAATGTTTACCTGGTGTAATAGAAAGAGATGAGTTACAAAAATTCCCCAAAGAACAAATTGAAAAATTAGCAGACCTGGGTTTTATGGGGATGATGGTAAAGCCTGAATACGGCGGCAGCGGTATGGATACCATCAGTTATGTATTAGCAATGGAAGAGATCAGTAAAGTTGACGCCAGTGTAAGCGTATGTGTGAGTGTAAATAATAGCCTGGTTTGTTATGGTTTACAAGAATATGGTAATGAAGAACAAAAACAAAAGTATCTGATACCATTAGCACATGGCAAAAAAGATGGTGAACTATATATCGGCGCATTTTTATTAAGTGAGCCGGAAGCCGGAAGTGATGCCACTTCACAAAGAACCATCGCTGAAGACAAAGGCGATCATTACTTATTGAATGGAACCAAAAATTGGATCACTAATGGGAATTCAGCTTCGGTATACCTGGTAATTGCTCAAACAGATGTAAGCAAAGGCAGTCACGGTATCAATGCATTTATTGTAGAAAAAAAATGGGCTGGCGTAACGGTAGGTGCCAAAGAAAATAAGCTGGGCATTCGTGGGAGTGATACACATTCTATTTTGTTCACGGATGTAAAAGTGCCTAAAGAAAACCGAATAGGTGAAGATGGCTTTGGTTTTAAATTCGCCATGAAAACATTGGCCGGAGGTCGTATTGGCATTGCTTCTCAGGCATTGGGCATTGCAAGCGGTGCGTATGAAAGAGCGTTAGCATACAGTAAACAACGTAAGGCTTTTGGTAAAGAGATCATGAATCACCAGATCATTCAGTTTAAACTGGCTGATATGGCCACCCGTATTGAGTGTGCCCGCCTGCTTTGTTTAAAAGCTGCCTGGCAAAAAGACCAGCATGCAGACTATACCGTTAGCAGCAGCATGGCAAAAGTATACGCCAGCGAAACTGCCATGTGGACCACTACGGAAGCGGTGCAAATTCATGGAGGGTATGGCTTTGTAAAAGAATACCATGTTGAAAGATTAATGAGAGATGCTAAGATCACACAGATATATGAGGGTACGAGTGAAGTGCAAAGGATTGTGATTGGGAGAGCAATTTTGAAATGACACCCCCTCCACCTCCTGAAGGGGAAACTTTGAGGAGAATACGATCTCATAAGATGTGCTAATAGCGAAGACTGTTGGCACATTTTTTATTTCCTCTTTAAGGGTTTGCGGTAACTTTGCAACTTGATGTAAATAATATGGCAATTAATACAGATAAATATCAAGCGATAATAGAGGAATTAAAAGGCAAAGCTACGCTTGTAGCAGTGTCTAAAACTAAACCTAACGAAGATATACAGGCTTTATACCATCTTGGGCAAAGAGATTTCGGAGAAAACTACGTACAGGAACTCGTTGATAAAGAAGCTGCATTACCCAAAGATATCCGTTGGCATTTTATAGGTCATCTGCAAAGCAATAAAGTAAAATATATAGCTCCGTTTGTTCATTTGATTCATGGTGTAGATAGTTTCAGCTTACTGAAAGAGATCAACAAACAGGCGGCAAAAAAAAACCGGGTAATTGATTGCTTGTTGCAAATTCATATTGCTAAAGAAGAAACTAAGTTTGGTCTAGATGAAAAAGAGTTACACGAATTATTCCAATTACACGAATCAGACGAATTAAAAAATATTCGGATCGTTGGTTTAATGGGTATGGCTTCATTCTCCGACAACGAAACATTGATCAGAAAAGAATTCCAAACACTCAAACAACTCTTCGACCAAACCAAATTCGTCATTCGTCATTCACCATTCGAAATTATTTCCTGCGGCATGAGCGGTGATTACAAAATTGCCATAGAAGAAGGAAGTAATATGGTACGTATTGGTAGTTTATTATTCGGAGAAAGAAATTACAACAAATAATGAGTTATGAAATAATCATTCTTTGCATTGCGGCTTTTGCTGCAGGTTTTATAGACTCTATTTCAGGAGGTGGTGGGCTGGTGCAAACCCCAGCAACATTAATTACACTTAATCAATATCCTTTAGCAACACTTTTAGGCACCACAAAAATTCCATCCATATTTGGCACTACCATTGCCTCTTTTCAATATGCAGCAAAGGTGAAGATCAACTGGAGATTACTTGCCGTCATGTGCACCATTGCTTTAATAGCTGCTTACGCTGGCTCTAAAACGGTATCGATCGTTAACAGCGCTTTTATGAAGCCCGTATTTTTTTGCATACTGATCGTTGTGGCAGTTTATACCTATACAAAAAAAGATTTCGGTACGGCCACTACTACAAGTATTTCAGAAAAGAAAACATTTATCTATGCTGCTGCATTTGCGTTGGTAATTGGTTTTTACGATGGTTTTATTGGGCCCGGTGCAGGAAGTTTTTTAATGCTCTTTTTCATCAGCATTATTGGGTTTGATTTTTTAAAAGCCAGTGCACATGCCAAGATCGTAAACATTGCTACCAATTTAGGCTCAATCATTTTCTTTAGTACTAATGGGCATATCCTTTACCATTTTGCTATACCAATGGCTATCTGTAATTTTTCAGGGTCTCTTATAGGCGCCAGAATGGCCATTTTAAAAGGCAATCAATTCATACGTATCTTCTTTTTGATCGTTATCATCGGCACGATCATCCGCTTTGGATATGACATCTTTTTTACGGTAATAAAATAGTTTCGGCCACAGGTATCATGAAAACAATATGTTAAAATGTATTGTTTATCATGAAGTTTGGCATGATATTGCATCATTTGTTTGTAAACAAATATCTTTGCCATGTATTACATGACCACTATGCAGGCATCTTTTGAGGCAGAAAAAAACAGGAAAGCATTTCTTTACACAGTGATAATTTGTGCAGTAATATTATTGCTGGCATTTTTTATTACATGGCCCATACTACCTCCTACCCAAGCTATCGCACAAGATCTGATCGAAATAAATTTAGGTAATGATGATGAAGGCTTTGGTGAAGTACAACCTTTGATCAAAGGCGAGATGTCTCTCACTACAAAAGACCCAGACGAACAACAGGCTGCCGCTGCTAAAAACGATGCTGCAGATAATGTACAGCCAGATGATAATGCAGAAGATGATGCGGCTGCTATCATTAAGCCTAATAAACCTGTGTCAAAACCAACAGTAACACCTACCATAAAACAACCTGTAAAAACAACTGCTCCGGTAACAGCAGTTACCCCTACACCAAAACCAAAAAATCCTATTGCCACTTACAAAGGCCCTGGAAGTGGTAAAGGAAACGGCGCAACAGAAGATAATGGATATAAATACCAAGGCAATAATCCAAACGGAACAGGAGATAAAGGCAGTCCTACAGGCAACCCAGATAGCTATGGTAATACACCCGGTGGTAAAGTGGGCGGCCCAAGAGTGACCAGTGGTAACAGGAAAATTGTTCATTATTATACTTTCTCGGGAGATCTTGAAAAAGCAACTATCTATGCTAAAATAAATGTATCTCCGGAGGGCAAGGGTACTTTCGTGCAGATCGTAAAACCTTCTTCTTCCACTAATGCAGCATACGCTACTGCCATCAAACAATATTTGCAAAAAATGGAATTTGATAAGGCTGCTTCCGAGTCTACAGTAACCGTTCAATTTAACTTTACCGTTCAATAATTTTTTATTCCGGGCCTCTGTATCATTATTCGGCATCAGTGACGTCGCACTTTTGTACAGCAAAACTTTATTCAGCTTTTACTACATTTGCCATCATATAGTAAATGACCTACCAACAAACCATAGATTACCTGTTTGCACAACTACCCATGTTCAGTAGAATTGGCGCCATTGCTTATAAAGCGGATCTACATAACACTATCGCACTTTGCAATGAAATAAGGAATCCGCACACAACATTCAAGACTATACATATAGCAGGCACTAACGGCAAGGGAAGTACGAGTCATATGTTAGCAGCTATCTTACAAAAAGCCGGTTATAAAACGGGGTTATACACATCGCCACATTTAAAAGATTTCAGAGAACGAATAAAGATCAACGGACAAATGATCTCAGAAGATTTTGTGATCGATTTTGTTCAACGAACAAAAAAAATATCAGAAGACATTCAGCCTTCCTTTTTTGAACTAACTGTTGCAATGGCTTTCGATTATTTTGCTCATGAAAAAGTAGATATTGCCGTAATTGAAACGGGCCTCGGAGGTAGGCTGGATAGCACTAATATCATCACTCCTGTTCTATCAGTGATCACAAATATTGGGTACGATCATATGAATATATTGGGAGATACTCTGGATAAAATAGCAAGCGAAAAGGCAGGCATTATCAAAAAAAATATTCCTGTAGTCGTTGGCGAATATTTGCCTGAAACCCAAAATATTTTTATTGATAAAGCCTGCATAGAGCAAGCTCCACTCTTTTTTGCCCAGGAAGAATATAGTATCGGTAATGTACAAAGCTCTTCTAACTCTCTTCAGGTGGAACTGAAAAGTATTGAGAACAAGCAAAAATTATCATTTGATTTAGACCTGAATGGCTTGTATCAAACAAAAAATGTAAGAACAGTTATTTGTGCTATAAAAATTTTACAACAATATGGATTTACAATCAAGGATGATGCTATACGATCTGCTTTATCAAATGTAAAAAAACTAACAGGGCTGCATGGCAGATGGGACGTAATTGAGCAAGAGCCAACAGTGGTATTAGATGTAGCACACAATGAAGATGGTATAAAGCAAGTGCTGATGCAGGTTGAACAATGGACAATCAGCAATGAGCAATCGGCGACAAGCAACGAGCAAAAAATACATTTTGTGATTGGGATGGTAAAAGATAAAGAGGTATCTAAAGTATTGGAATTACTTCCCAAAGAAGCTGTTTACTATTTTACCAATGCCCATATACCAAGAGCCTTGCCTGCAGTTGAACTACAACAAAAAGCAAGTGAATATAATTTATATGGAGAGATTTTTGACGATGTGAATCAGGCCATTATCTCTGCAAAATTAAATGCTTCAAAAAATGACATGATCATTGTATGCGGAAGTGTTTTTTTAGTGGGAGAAGTTACTGTCTAAAGATTTGTGTTCTGTGCATCTAATTTATTAAAAGCATATAACAAACAACTCACATGAAGTGATTGTACAATTTGGTTTCGATTAAGCATTGCTCTCACTTCTTCGAGCGGATACAATATAATTTCAATTTCCTCATTATGATCCAGACTCTGTCCTGCAACTTTCTTACCCCCCTGCGCTAAAAATAATTCTGTATAACTATCCAGTACTCCGGGATTAGCAGCTACCTTTCCTACATATTCAATAGAGGAAAATTCATACCCTGTTTCTTCTAATAACTCTCTCGCTATAGCTTTCTGCGACTCTTCACCGGGATCAATAAACCCTCCGGGAATTTCAAGTATTGTTTCCTGTAACGGATGACGGTATTGTCTTGCCATTACAACATTCCCATCTTCTGTAATCGCCAATGCACAAGCAGAAACAGGCAATTCAACCACATAATATTCCTCCACTATCTTTCCATCCGGCATTTCACATTTATCTACCCTTGCAGTAAAATATTTGTGTTTTGATATGTATTTTGAAGATAATTTTTTCCAGTTCATGGTTTTAGTTCTTAGTTTGCAGTTTTTAGTTACAAAACTACCAGCCATTTCTTTGTCTTAAGCCCGTGATATGTGCAGTATGATGTTTGCTGTGCCAGGCATACATTCCCAATAAATAATACAAGGTCATTTGCTTACCATGTTCGGGATGTACTACAGTTCTATCCCATTCTTCGGGTTTGATATTCTTTAATATTTCTACCCATCTGGCATGCACAGCATGTAAAATGGTCAATGAAATATTGATGGGTAAATTTTGGGTGTCACTCATTGTTGCCCATAGATCCTGCTCATACGGCTTGATCGTAGGATTGTCTTCTGTGAGACCTAATTTAAAGCGGATATAGGCATTCATGTGGCTATCCGCCACATGATGCACCAATTGCTTTACTGTCCAGCCTCCCGGACGATAAGGCGTATCCAATTGTGATTCATCTAAATTTATCACCGCATTTTCAATATGCTGCGGTAAAAATTTAATGTCATTTATCCATTCCCGTAATTGAGTTTCTGAAAATGGTTGTGGTTCATATTTGCCTATAGGAAAGCTTAAATTTTCCATTATTAATTGCTTGCTTTTACTTTAGCCTTTGTTTTTGATTTAACCGGAGGAGCCGCAACTACTTTTTCAACAACTTGTGGCGCCGGTGGAGCTGGTGTTACAAATGGTTTTACCCCCAATAATTCCATTTCAAAAATGATCGATGCTCCCGGAGGAATATCTGCACCTGCGCCTCTGTCACCATAAGCCAGCTCAGCAGGAATAAATACTTTCCATTTATCGCCGATATGCATCAATTGAACAATTTCTGTCCA